>CASBQE010000484.1 GCA_949127665.1 Synechococcales cyanobacterium PMM_0083 | reverse complement strand
CTTCACCTGGCTAGTCATGCAGTCGGGGATTGCGATTGACGATGAACCCGCGATCGCGGAACTCGTCAGCCACTGCCAGATCGAGTTTAGGGAACAGGAAATAGGGAACAGGGAACAGGAGGAAAAAGACAAAATATCTCCTGTAAAGACCCTATGCCAACAAAACTCGCCACTCGCCACTCGCCCCTCGCCCCTTGCCCCGCCTGCCATTTGCGTCAATGGACAAGATGTCACTCAAGCCATCCGTAGTCTGGAAGTGACTTCTCAAGTTTCCGCTGTTTCCGCGCAACCCTCTGTCCGTTGGGCGTTGGTGAGACAACAGCAAATCTATGGAAAGCAGGGCGGCATTGTGGTTGAAGGGCGAGATATTGGCACCAATGTGTTTCCTGATGCCGAACTGAAGATTTTTCTGACGGCTTCGGTGCAAGAGCGTGCCCGTCGTCGTCAGCGCGATTTGCAAGATCAGGGCATCGGTGATGTCAATCTGGATGAGTTGGAGCAGGCAATTTGCGATCGGGATCTTAAAGACAGCACCCGCGCCCTTGCTCCGCTATCTAAAGCCGACGACGCGATTGAACTAATCACCGATGGCTTGACGATTCAGGCGGTAATCGATCAAATCGTTGAACAGTACAATGCTGTAATCAACTTTTAGAACCATTTAAGCTTGGTAAAGTCTTCATTTTGGCTGTCTCCTTCCTGTTTATCTCTTTACCTATTTTTATATCCTTTGCAATATGGTTGAATCAGTTTTGACCGTAGCCCCTTAATAATGTTGGTGATGTTCTATGGCAAAGATCCTTTTAACAGGCGCAAATGGACAGGTTGGAGCAGAACTGAAACACACCTTAGCTCACGTGGGTGAATTGACTTCAATCGATCGCACCCAGTGGGATCTAGCAAACCCCGACACCATTCGCGCGATCGTGGAGCAATTGCAGCCCACGATTATTGTGAATGCGGCGGCTTATACCGCAGTGGACAAGGCGGAAAGTGAGCCAGATTTGGCAAATTTGGTGAATGGCAAAGCTACGGGCATTTTGGCAGAATCGGCAGAGAGCGTGGGAGCCGGACTGATTCATATTTCCACCGATTATGTGTTTGATGGCAGCAGCAACAGCCCTTACCTGGAAACCGCTCCGACCAATCCTTTAGGCGTATATGGCGCATCAAAATTGGCAGGAGAAGCAGCAATTCGGGCAGGGTGTGAGAAACACATGATTATCCGCACCGCCTGGGTTTATGGCGTTCAGGGCAAGGGCAACTTTGTGAAAACGATGCTGCGCGTGGGTGCCCAACGGGAAGAGTTGCGCGTGGTCACTGATCAGATTGGTGCGCCCACTTGGTCAAAGGATCTGGCACTGGCGATCGCCCACCTTGCTCCTCAACTCACCGCCGAAACCGCAGGCACCTATCACTACACCAACAGCGGCGTGTGCAGTTGGTATGATTTTGCCGTTACCATTATCGAAGAAGCGAAAGCCATGGGCTTCCCGCTGCAAGTCCAGCGCGTTATCCCCATCACCACCGAAGAATATCCCCTGCCTGCCCCTCGTCCGGCTTTCTCCGTCCTGTCTCTCAAAAAAATCTCTGCCCTTTTGGGGGAACATCCCCCCCACTGGCTGCAAAGCCTCCGCAAAATGCTCACCGAACTGCAACAAGTATCTGGATAAGTATTTCGCTCGGCAATCGTCTTAACTCAACTCAGTTTAAGTCTTCAGCGATCGCCGTAAGGCTCGAATGACTCCGTTATCATCTTCGGTGTCCGATCTCTGCAAAAATTGCGCCAACACCGCTCCTGAAATCATCGGAAATGTGGGGCTAAACTCGCATTCTTGATACTCGCCGCTACAGAATTGATAGATTGTGATCCCTTGCGATCGCGTGTAGCGTCACACTTCTGGAATCTGAAGCTGTTGATAAACACCAAATCGTCGTTTACAAGAACTGGTGATGTCTACTTCAATCGCTAAATCGGGCGGTGGGTCAGTCTGCAAATTCAGTTTTTTAGCCCGAAGCTGCTCAACCGATTGAATGTAATAACATGAATCTGGCTCTACGCCTCGCAGTAGGTCTTCCCGCTCCAAGGTTGTTGAGCCGTATGCCCTGATTTTCATGTCCAGTTCTTCGGTGAGTGCCGTGACGATGCGATCAAGCAGACGATTGATCATTTCATGCAGTTCTGATGGCATGATAATCTCTAGAATTCCTTGTTCATAGACTAAGCGAGACGAGCGATGATCACCTAAATCGTTGAGCAAGGCTTGATAGGTTTGCCACGATACTCCATTCAAGGCAATCTGTTGAGTGATCTGATTTGCAGGTTGAATCAATGTTGTCATAATTTCTCGCCAAGCAGAACGCATCCAAAACCCTAGCACGACTGATCAGGTGAATCATCAGGTATTCTCTGTACCTTCCGCGACGATTCTGGTACAACTAAACGGATACAAATTTTTCTATTAGTGAGCTAGGGTACTCCATGAGCTATCGCATGAATCGCCGCGCCTATGCGGAGACCTTTGGACCGACCGTGGGCGATCGCGTCCGGTTGGCTGACACAGAGCTAATCATCGAAGTGGAGCAAGACTACACCACTTATGGCGATGAGGTGAAGTTTGGCGGCGGCAAGGTGATTCGCGAAGGCATGGGACAGTCGCCAATCACGAATGCGGATGGAGCAGTGGATGCGGTAATTACCAACGCGCTGATTCTCGACTGGTGGGGCATTGTCAAAGCCGATGTGGGCATTAAAAATGGCAGAATTCACGCCATTGGTAAAGCGGGCAATCCCCATATTCAAGACCATGTGACCATCATCATTGGTCCCGG
>CASBQE010000483.1 GCA_949127665.1 Synechococcales cyanobacterium PMM_0083 | reverse complement strand
GACAGCAGCGGCAACCCCATAGTGGGCGGTAATTTCACCAACATCGGCGGACAAACCCGCAACTATATCGCCAAATTAAACCCCACAACAGGTGCCGCCGATGCCGCCTTCAACCCGAACGCGGATGATCTTGTCTCAGCGATCGCCCTAGACAGCAGCGGCAACCCCTATGTGGGCGGCCGTTTCGCCGACATCGGCGGACAACCCCGCAACCGTATCGCCAAATTAAACCTCCCAACGGGTGCCGCCGATCCCGCCTTCAACCAGAACGCGAATACTGTCGTCTATACGATCGCCCTAGACAGCAGCGGCAACCCCTATGTGGGCGGCTTTTTCACCAACATCGGCGGAGAACCCCGCAACAAAATCGCCAAATTAAACCCCACAACAGGTGTCGTCGATGCCATCTTCAACCCGAATGTGAGTGGTAGCTTTTCCACGTCGGTCGATGGGATCGCCATAGACAGTAATGGCAACCTTATAGTGGGCGGCGATTTCACCGGCGTCGGCGGACAACCCCGCAACAATATCGCCAAAGTAAATCCGACAACAGGTGCCACCGATGCCACCTTTGACCCGAATGCGGATGATGCGATTTTGGCGATCACGATCGACAAAAGACGCAGCATCTTATATAATCCCAACGCCAACTTCAACGGCCTCGACACCTTCACCTACACCGCCAACGACAACACCGGCCCCAGTACCCCCATCACCGTCAGCGTCCTCGTCAACAACTCCCCCGTACTAGACAATTCCGGCACTCCCAGCTTCGGCACCATCAACCAAGGCGACACCACCAACACAGGCACCTTAATCTCGACAATTATCAACAGCAATGCCAGCATCAGCGACCCCAACCCCCTCGCCAAACAAGGCATCGCCATCACCGGATTAGACAGCACCAACGGCAGTTGGCAATACACCACCGACGGCACAACCTGGAACACTTTCACCGCCGCCGCCACCTCAGCCCGACTCCTAGCCTCCGATGCCAACACCCGCATCCGCTTCGTACCCAACGCCACCTATAACGGCACCATCACCAACGCCATCCTGTTCAAAGCCTGGGATCAAATCACCGGCACCAACGGCGGCACAGCCAACGTTACAACCGACTTAGCTACCAACGGCGCATCCAGCGTTTTCAGCATAGCCAACGAAACCATCAACATCACGGTTAACCCTGCACCCACCATCACCAGCGTCACCCCAGTCGCCAACGGCAGCTACAAAGTCGGACAAAACCTCGATTTCACCGTTACTTTCAACCAACCAGTAATCATCACCCAAGGCACAGGTAGCGCCATCCTCCCCATCACCCTCGACACCGGCGGCACAGTCAACGCTACCCTCGTCGGCACAGGGGCCAGTAACACCACCCAAACCTTCCGCTACCCAGTGGCCAACGGCAACCTAGACACAGATGGCATCGCAGTCGGCACAGCCTTAACTCTCAGCGGCGGTGCAACCATTAAAAATGCGGCGGCGGCCAACGCCACTTTGACACTCAACGGCCTCGGTGCAACCACGGGTATATTAGTCGATGGCGTTCCACCGACAGTCACAAATATCACCTCAACCACAGCCAACGGCACTTACGGAGTTGGTCAACTCATCCCCATCACCGTACAATTCAGCGAACCCGTCAACGTCACAGGGATTCCCCAGCTAACTCTAGCTACAGGAGGCGCGGGAACAGCCCTCAACTATGCCAGCGGTAGCGGTAGCAACACCCTCACCTTTAACTACACCGTAGCCGTCGGTAACACCAGCCCAGACTTGGATTATCTGTCAACAAGTGCGATCGGACTCAACGGCGGCACAATTAAAGACGCTGCTACCAACGATGCCACACTCACCCTACCGGCACCAGGTGCAATCAACTCATTAGGTGCTGCTAAAGCAATAGTGATTAACACTCTTGTACCAACTGTCACCATCAACCAAGCAACAGCACAAACCGACCCGACAGCCACTTTACCTGTCAACTTCACCGTCACTTTCAGCGAATCAGTCACGGGTTTTAACTCTACTGCCATTAATCTATCAACAAGTACAACCGGCGGCACATTAATACCAACAATCACAGGTAGTGGCTCAGTTTACAACATTGGAGTCAGTGGCATGACAGGCAGTGGGAATGTGATTGCCAGCATCAATGCCAACGCCGTTACCAGCTCAGTCGGGAATAAAAATACTGCCAGTACCAGTACCGATAATACTGTTCTCTATGATGCCACAAATCCGAGAGTTAGTGCTATCAACCGCGTCGATACAAACCCCACCAATGTCGGAGTTGTCAACTACGAAGTGCAATTCTCTCAAGATGTTACCGGAGTTGACAGCAGCGATTTTAGCTTAGTATCCAGCGTGATTACAGGTGCAACAATTGGCACTGTCACTGCTGTAAATCCCAAGACTTATCGAGTACCAGTTAATACAGGTAACAACAGTGGCAGTCTTGACTTAAATCTGGTAGATGATGACAGTATCAAGAATGCTGTGGGCGTACCATTAGGCGGTGCGGGTACTAGCAACGGCAATTTTAACGGTCAAGCTTATAGCATTGACAAAACTCCGCCCGCAGCTAATTTGGCAACTATTCCTAGCATTGTGCTGGCGGGTGGAACAACACAAACTTTCACTGTCAATTTCAGTGACAATACTGCTATCGATATCAGCAGTTTAGATAGTACGGATGTGGTTGTTAATTGGTCGGGTGGTGCGATCGCTACTACATTTGTCAGTGTCGATATTAAGACTAACGGCACTCCCAGAAGTGCGATATATTCCTTTGTGCCGCCGGGAGGAAGTTGGGATATTACAGATAACGGTATTTACACTGTTAATTTGCAAGCAAATCAGGTTAAGGATACGCTGGGAAATCTTGAAGCTGCTGCGACTTTAGGGACTTTTAACGTTAATATTCCGGTACCAACACCGACTCCCACACCGACTCCCACGCCCGTCATAATTCCACCAACCCCTGCACCAACCCCTGCACCAACCCCCATCATAATTCCACCAAGGCCTGCACCAACTCCTGCACCAACGCCTGCACCAACGCCTGCACCAACGCCTGCACCAACTCCTGTACCAACGCCTGCACCAACTCCTGCACCTACACCTGCACCAACTCCTGCACCTACACCTGTTAACCTTCCCGATACAAACTGCATTTGCGATAAAATCGAATATCCCAATCTCAACCAACCAAACCAACAAATTGATAACATCATCAATGGCAGCAGTGGCTTGCTAGTTGGCACTCCCAGAAACGACGCATATTTTGGCAGCAACAAGCCCAATATATTCGACGCTAAAGAAGGCAACGATAACTTATTTGGTGGCGAGTTTAATGATATTTTTTACGGGAATAAAGGCAAGGATTTCATTGACGGCAACCGAGGAGATGACCTTGTGTTTGGTGGCAAAGGAGACGACTTCATTCTTGGCGATTTTGGTGAAGATACTCTTTTCGGAAATCAGGGAAATGATGCAATTAATGGCAAAGAAGGTGATGACTTCATTTCGGGCAATCAAGGCAATGATTTTCTTGACGGTGGCAAAGGAAATGATACCCTATTGGGCGGCAAAGACAACGATTTAATTCTGGGCAGTGAAGGCAATGATACTCTGTTCGGACAACTTGGGGATGATACTTTGTGCGGCGGTGCAGGAAATGACTTGGTTTATGGCGGTCAAGACAATGATTTAATTGACGGTGGCAAAGGCAATGATTCGATTTATGGAGATTTAGGAAATGACACGCTTTTTGGTTGCGAAGGCGATGATATTTTGTTTGGAGGTTTAGGCAATAACAGTTTGAGTGGCGGTTTGGGTAATGATACTTTTGTCATCGGATTCAATCAAGGATTTGATGTTGTCTCTGATTTTGTGACAGGTCAAGATTTGATCGGATTATCGGGAGGTTTGAGTTTTAATCAGTTAGAAATTAGTCAAAATAACAACAATGCGCTGATTAAAGTCAAGGGAAGTGGAGAAGTAATTGCTTCGTTAACAGGAGTCAATGCTACCTCGATTGGTGTTAACAATTTCCGCATAGTTTGAGCAGTACAGTCAGGTGCGGAGCGATCGGCAGATTTCAGGTATATGAAGTACACCCAGAAACCGGGTTTCTAATACCGAACATACCTGAAATCTGATTTGAACGGTTGACAGGGGCTGTTAATCAGCTATTAGAAGGCATCTAACTCAAGCAAAAATTATCACCAAATTAACCATGAATAAGCAAATCATTTTCGTAGACTCTTCTGTACAAGATTATCAAACTCTAATTCAAGATACCAATGGCGCTCAAATTGTCATTTTAAATGAAAATTCCCCCGCGATCGAACAAATTACTACAGCCTTGGCCAATCACAGTGATATAGAAGCAATTCATATCCTCTCCCACGGTAGCCCCGGCACTTTACACTTCGGCTCAGAAACCTTAAGTAATCAGAACTTACCCCAATGGAGTAACAAAATTAAACAGTGGGGGAAAGCGTTAACAAAAAATGCCGATATCCTAATCTACGGCTGCAATGTAGCAGCAAAAAAAATCGGATTACAATTCATCCAAAAGCTGCATCAATTAACCGGGGCAAACATTGCTGCATCGAATAACAAAACCGGGAATCAAGCCGCCGGTGGAGACTGGGAATTAGCAGTAAAAATCGGGAACATAGCAACCGAATCCCTGAACGTTCCCAACTACAGCTACACCCTACCACCAACAGGGGCGGCAGATAACAAAGCTCTCCTCGTCAGTGGCGCACCAACTTCCACCCAAATAGATGTTTTAGCCAACGACATCGGCACCGGCAGACTGAACGTCCAAAGCATCGCCACCCCCCCCACCAACGGCACAGCGATTATTAACGACTGGATATATGTCGGTGGTCAATTCACCAACATCGGTGGCGTTGCACGCAACTATATCGCTCGATTGAATAGCGATGGGACAGTAGATCCCGCCTTCAACCCGAATGCGAATTATTTGGTCTATACGATCGCCCTAGACAGCAGCGGCAACCCCATAGTGGGCGGCGATTTCACCAACATCGGTGGACAACCCCGCAACAGAATCGCCAAATTAAACCCCACAACAGGTGTCGCCGATGCCACCTTCAACCCGAATGCGGATAATCATGTCTATAGGATCGCCCTAGACAGCAGCGGCAACCCCATAGTGGGCGGCAATTTCACCAACATCGGCGGACAAGCCCGCAACTATATCGCCAAATTAAACCCCACAACAGGTGCCGCCGATCCCGACTTCAACCCGAATGCGAATTTTAGTGTCTTAGAGATCGCCCTAGACAGCAGCGGCAACCCCATAGTGGGCGGCAATTTCACCAACATCGGCGGACAAGCCCGCAACCGTATCGCCAAATTAAACCCCACAACAGGTGCAGCCGATCCCGACTTCAACCCGAGTGCGAGTGGTGGTGGTGTCTTAGCGATCGCCCTAGACAGCAGCGGCAACCCCATAGTGGGCGGCATTTTCACCAACATCGGCGGACAAACCCGCAACAAAATCGCCAAATTAAACCCCACAACAGGTGTCGCCGATGCCACCTTCAACCCGAATGCGAATAGTTATGTCTTTGCGATCGCGATCGACCCCAAAAGAGACATCCTCTACACCCCCAACGCCAACTTCAACGGCGTTGACACCTTCACCTACACAGCCAACGACACCACCGGCCCTGGCGGCCCCATCACCGTCAGCGTCCTCGTCAACAACTCCCCCGTACTCAACAATTCCGGCACACCCACCCTCAACGCCCAAAACCAAGGCGACAGCGCCAGTACAGGCACATTAATCTCCACCATCATCACCAACAGTGCCGGAATCACCGATCCCAACGCTTCCGCCCTCCAAGGTATCGCCATCACCGGTTTAAACATCGCTAACGGCACTTGGCAATACACCATCAACAGCGGCACCACCTGGACAAACACCCCAGTCGTTTCTGTCACCAACGCCTTACTATTAGCTAGTAATGCCAACACCCGCATCCGCTTCGTACCCAACGCCACCTATACCGGAACCGTTGCTAACGCCATTACCTTTGCCGCCTGGGATCAAATAGTTGGCATCAACGGCAACACAGCCAACTACACCACAGACTTAGCTACCAACACCACATCCAGCGTTTTCAGCACAGCCACTGAAACCGCCGCCATCACAGTCAACCCTGCACCCACCATCACCAGCGTCACTGCCACAACAGCAGACGGCACTTACGGCATCGGCACAAACATCGACATCACCGTTCGATTCTCTCAAATAGTCAACGTCACAGGCACACCACAGCTTACTTTAGCAGGTGCAATACCCGTTGCTAGTTATCTCTCAGGAACAGGTAGCAACACATTAACATTCCGGTACACAGTAG
>CASBQE010000482.1 GCA_949127665.1 Synechococcales cyanobacterium PMM_0083 | reverse complement strand
CATGACCCAGACCCAGTAAAGGCTTCTAAATCTCAATTTGAATGGCGGAAATATCGTTTTGAGTTTCAGATTCAGTCGTTTGACTATGCTGCTTGATACTTGTGTCAGTCAATCAGGGTCAAACCTCTTCTAGAGCAGTTCGAGGCATTACAGCAGCAGATTGATCAAGAACGGAACCAACACCGTGCAAGTTCTTACGGAGAACGATCGCCCAGTTCCAACAGTCGAGCAGCATCTGAGGCTTACAGTGAAGAGATTGCCCAATTGGAATCTGAGAAGCAAACCGTTTGGCAAGCGATCCGTAAACATGATCCCGTATTGGCAGGTCAAATTCAGGTTGAAGCTCTTACTTTTGAGCAAATCCAAAACCTGATCGATCAACCGACCACTGCTATTCTCAGCATCTTTACAACCAGCACCGACACTTACATTTTTGTGGTTCGGCACAATCAACTCACCCTGCACACCTGCTCAGAGGAAGGAACAGAAACCTTCCAAAACTGGATCGTTGAGAACTGGTCAAAACCTTATGTAGAGGACACTGACCAATGGGAAAACCAACTATCCAGCGTTTTAGCAACCCTAGCTCAACGCTTGCAAATTCGAGAACTGATCGAGCAGCATCTTCAGGGCATTGAGGAGTTGATTATCGTTCCCCATCTCTTTCTCCATCAGATTCCGTTTGCCGCGTTGCCGATTGATGAAAGAGAGTATTTGGGCGATCGCTTCTTAATTCGACACAGCCCCAGTTGTCAGATCTTGCAGTTTTGCCAGAATCGCCCTGCCACTCCAGAACCCTTGGTTTATGGAATAGTCGAAAATGCGACCGATGACTTACCCTGCGCTGGTTTTGAAGGTGTCCAAGTTTCTGAACTGTTGGGAATTTCAGATGAACATCGACTTAAAGGCAGCAAGCAGGCAACCGTAGAAAACTTCCGAAACTTAGCGAAAGCAGTGAATGTGCTTCATTGTAGCCACCATGCGGGTTCTCGATTAGATAATCCGCTTCATTCTGAACTGTTGCTGGCAAATGGTTCTATCACTCTGGGGCAATTGCTTACTCCTGGATGGAGACTCCCCCAACTCTCTGATGTCTTTCTCTCCTGCTGTGAAACCCATCTAGGCGCACCTACCGTTACTGATGACATTCTGACCCTTGCGACTGGGTTTCTCTGTGCAGGTTCTCGAAGCGTAATCAGCACTCTTTGGCTAGTTGATGATCTGGCAACTGCTTTGTTTTCAATCTTCTATTATGAACAGCGGCATCAGGGATGCGATCGCCCCATGTCTCTGCAAAATGCTCAAAGTCAGCTTCGATGTCTTAATCGTGAACATTTGAACGAGTTATTCAATCAGACAGATACGAGAAGACAGCAATTCAGACAAAATCGCGATCTTCATCCTGTTCATTCTGCAACTTATCAAGCCTTGAATGGCGAATACGAGAGCTATGCCAATGTAGCAATCCAACTTTACAAACTCAAAAACTCCAACAAAGAATTCCCGTTCTCCCCTTCCTTTTACTGGGCAGGATTTATTTGCCAGGGGCTACGCTAGGCTTTAGCTCCGCACTTGGACTGGCATAACGAGGTAGGTCATCTTCAAGCCGCCGAGGGGAGTCAGGATGGCGGGGCTGGTGGGGGTGTTGAACTGAAGCTGGATTTCGGTGGTGTTGAGGGCTTTCAAGCCATCGAGTAGGTATTTGACGTTGAAGGCGATCGCCATGTCTTCTCCGGTAATTTGAGCTGGAATCGTTTCCTCGCCACTGCCCACATCGGGTGCATCCACCGACAGCGACATTGCCTGATTAGCCGTGTCTACGGTCAGCTTGACGATGTTGTTTTTCTGGTCTGCCAAGACTGCAATCCGCTCTAGGGAACTGAGAAATAGGCGGCGATCGACGGTGGTTTGGTGGGTAAACTGGCGGGGAATCAGTTGGCGATAGTTGGGATATTGCCCTTCCAGCAGACGGCTTGTGAGGCGCTGATCGACCCATTCAAAAACTACCTGGTTGCGATCGAGCTTCACCGCAACAGAACTGCCCGTTTGCCGCTCCAGCATCTTGGCAAGCTCTTGCAGCGCCTTAGCCGGAATTGTCACGTCCAACGCTTCGGCATCTTCGGCAGTGCTATTTTTCGCTCGGTTGCCTTCTTCGTCCACATTGGTCGTTTGCACGACCGACAAGCGATGTCCATCCGTGGCGGCAAACTCTAACTCTTCCGCCGCTAGGGTCAGGTGAACCCCGGTGAGAACCTGCTTTGTTTCATCGGCGCTGGCAGCGAATAGTGCGCCTCTTAATCCGTCTAGCATTGCCTCGGAGGGGAGGTGCAAGCTCTCGCCATCGGTGACGGTAGGTAGTTCAGGAAATTCTTCGGCACTCATGCCGCGCACCTGGTAGCGCCCAGAGGAACAGGTGAGGGTGGTCAGAAAGCTAGCATCGTCATCAGAGCCGCTTTCTAGGGTGATGTCGCCTTCTGGCAGGCGAGACACGATGTCGGTGAGCAGTTTAGCTGGCAGCGTTAGTTTCCCTTCGGCTTCAACCGTGGCGGCAAAACTGGTTTGAATGCCGAGGCTCAGGTCAAAGGCGCTGAGGCTGACTTGCTGGGTTTCTGCGTTGGCAACAAGCAGCACGTTGGCTAAAACTGGATGCGTGGGGCGGGTTGCAACAGCACGGCTGACTAGGGAAAGGCTTGTGCTAAGGCTGTTTTGGGTGCAGACCAGTTTCATTTGAGGGCGCTCTGAAGTCTTTGTCTGGCGATCCTACCACTGTTGCTCGAAACGATCCACCTGAACCTGTTTTGAGATTTCTTGCCGTTCAGTAAGATTAATCCGGACTTAAGAAAAACTTATTTAAACAGTAGTAGTAGAGGCTGTGGAAACTGTGGAAAAGATCGTCGGATCACGCTGGAATCGAGATCTCACCCTTTTTCGCCTGTGGATAACTTGTGGAAAAAAACGGGGTATTTCCACAGAGTATTTATACTTAGCGAGTCTTTCCACGATCGCTGGATCGTTATAAACCGATTTTCCCCATAGTTATCCACAGAAATTAGGGCTTTTTCCACAGGCGATCTCCAGGTTTACAGATGTTTACATTCTTTAAACGTAAAAATTTACTATTCCAATTAGAGTGCCAAATTTTTTCTGGTCGCATAAAGTCTTGCGTAAAGACAATTTTCTGGGGAAAACTCGCATTTTTGATTGATAAGTCAACCTGATCAGTGGCGCAAATTATGCGTAAGCAAAAGTAGCCTGAATCATCTTGATTCAGGCTACTTTTGGGGCATCATTTTTTAGGCTTTGTTGCGAGATTGACTCGCTTGGTTGATGCGATCGCTCAACTGACGCAGCGTTTGCGCCATAGAGGTGTCATTTTCCTTCAGTTGGGCAATCTTATCGCAGCTATACATCACGGTCGTGTGGTCTTTGCCGCCAAACACTTCGCCAATTTTGGGCAGGCTTAACCCGGTATGGTGGCGCATGAGATACATCCCAATCTGGCGAGCTGTACTCACCTCACGTCGCCGAGAATGACCCTTCAAATCTTCAACTGGCACATTAAAGTTTTCCGCAATGATAGTCATCACTTCAGAAGGAGAAGCTTCCACTTGTTCCACCGGTGGATTCAGCACGGGCGCAATATTAGCGACCGTCATCGGTAACCCAGAGATGGAAATGTAGGCAACTGCCCGAATCAGCGCTCCTTCTAGCTCTCGAATGTTGGAGGTGTAGCTGGAGGCGATATATTCAATCACATCGCGCGGCAGCCGCATGTTTTCATACTCAGCTTTCTTTTGCAAAATTGCCATGCGGGTTTCTAGATCGGGCGACTGAATGTCGGCAATTAGTCCCATAGAAAACCTTGAGCAAAGCCGCTCTTGTAGCCGGGGAATCTGGTTGGGGGGGCGATCGGATGCCAGCACAACCTGTTTGCCTGCCTCATGCAAAGTATTAAACGTGTGGAAAAACTCTTCCTGGGTATATTCTTTGCCTTCAATGAACTGGATATCATCGACTAGCAGCACATCTGCCGCGCGATAGTGTTCCCGAAAGCTCTGCATACTGTCGCGCCTGATGGCAGTAATCAGGTCGTTAGTGAATTGCTCGGTAGACACATAAAAAACCCGTGAACTCCGGCAAATTTCTAAGCGGTAGTGCCCGATCGCCTGCATTAAATGGGTTTTGCCTAATCCAACGCCGCCACACAAAAACAGCGGGTTAAATTCTCGACCGGGTGATTCTGCCACTGCCAGCGATGCCGCATGAGCCATACGGTTGTTCGGTCCAACGACCAAACGAGAGAAGATGTATTTTGAATTGAGATCGCTAGAACGAGGGCGATCGGTTGACTCAGGTGAAACGGTCATAGCAGGAACCTCCATCGGGCTAGTCAAATCGGCAAGGTTGGGTTCCATCGGCAGCGCCCAGAAGAAATCGGAATCCACCGGATTGCCCTCATCGTCGCAGGCAACGGTCATTTGGATTTCGATTGGGCGCTCCAAAATTTCCTGAACCACCTCCGTTAGTGTTTTGATGTAGTACTTCTGCAACCACTTGCGGGCAAAGGGATTGGGCGTTCGCAAAACGAGGCGCTCTTCGCTCAACTCCTCTACGATCGCCGTTTTAATCCATGCCTCAAACGTGGGGCGACTCAGCAAAAGCTGGAGGCGGTCTAGGGCTTCTGCCCAAAAATTTTCAATCGTCGTTGCTTCCACAACTGACCTCATGTTCTAGCGGACGTTAGGGAAAATGGGCAAGCTGTATTTGAAAAGAACTATGAGATAACCCTCTAAATCATTCCTGCTTGCCTGCAAACTGGGGAGTCATCTCTTTGTGAGTAGCTACTTTAACATGACAAAACGCTAGAGACAGCGTTTGAATATTTTGAAGACTCTACAGATAGATTAGAAAGTATGAATCTATGGCAAAGTTGCGGCGGATACCAAATGCCAAAAAGTTCCTTTAAATTGGACTACAGCTAAAGAAGCATACAGCACTCACCCGGTGAAAAGTGGGTAACGCTGAAGATATTTAAAGCTTGACAAACCAGGAATATTTGTGCCGACGCGATCGCCAAATTCACTATTCGTCATCTGCCATCCGGTTTCACGCTACCCTTCTTTCCCTGTGAAAGTCGGTGCTGTTTCAATCTTCTCCACGGGGTTCGGTTTGGCTTCGGCAAGGCTCGCTTCTAACTTCAAACAGTTCTTGCCATTCACCTGCAACCGATATTCCACCCGATCCATCAGCCGATTTAAAATCAGCCAGCCATAGCCGCTCTCCTGTTTAGCTTCCGGCGTAGGAGGCAGGTAGGTAGACAGGTCAAACCCTTGTCCGTGATCCCAAATTTCTAGGGCAATGTCGCGATCTTTTAGTTCCAACCGAATTAAAACGGGGAGATTGGGCTGATCCTTATGAGCATGGCGCACCACGTTGGAATAGGCTTCCACCAGCACTAAGCGGAGACGGTTTGATTGTCGGGGCCAATCTACATGGTCGCCTAGCTCGACCTCCAAACTGCCCAATAGCCAGTTCTCGACAATGCTCAAAAACTGTAAGTCGCTGGGGATGTGAAGTTCAGTTCTCATTCGCTACAGAACCTCCAAAGAAAGAATAGTTTGGTCGTCTTCTTGTATATCATTATGCGATCGAATCTGAGCAAGCAAGTTGTTCAGATCCAAAGATGATGGCTCTTGAATCAATAATTGCCATAGCCCGGTTTGTTGCAGCATGGCATTGACTTGATCGGTTCCATTAGCGGGTTCCGCATTGTGGATGGTTGCCTCAGTAATGCCATCACTGGTCAGCAGCAGAATCTCGCCAGAGTTCAGATTTGTGCTGCCAGAAGCAGCCTTCCAATCAGGCAAGATGCCCAGGGGGACACCCCGCACTTTCAGATAATTCGGTTCAATCGTCACGGGTTGTCCTTGAGCGATGTGGGCTGAAACTGTTTCTCTAGACCAGACCATGGGATAAATGTGTCCGGCGTTGGCATAAATCAGCGTGTGGGTTGATGGCGTGTAGCAAACTAAAACCATAGTGATGAAACAGTTGGTGCTGACTAAATCTTCAGACAAGCTGCGATTTAAGTTTTGCATGACAATATGAGGCTGTGGCGGCATTTCCTGAGAAAGTTCTCGCCGCAGAACGGAAATCGCGCTTGCCATAAATAGAGCAGCCGGAACGCCTTTGCCAGACACATCTCCCACGGCTAGCCAAACATCGCCTTGAGGATGGGCATAGACTTCAAAAAAGTCTCCGCCAACCTCTCGTGCCGGATAGCAACACGCTTGGACTATCATGCCATCCAATTCAGGTAAAGTTTGCCTGAGCAGATTGCCCTGAATTTGACGGGCAACTTCCAATTCTGCCCGCATTTGTTCGGCTTGCGTTTGCGTTTGCAGATAGAGCTTTGCTTGAGAAATGGCAAGGGCGGCTTGTTCGGCAACTTCTTGAATCAGGGTAATGTCTTCGCTAGACCAGGGTGCAGTGTCCACTGCCCGATGCATGGCAAAAATAGCGAGAAAATCTTGCTGATAGGTGATGGGAACAATTAAATGGTGAGGGCTGCTTGTGGGTGGGTCGGTCTGAATTTGGCGGGTGCTAAGAACCTTTTGAATCAGGGGATCATTGGGAGACAGGGATTGTGGCGCGGGGCTACTCTTGTCCGCGATCGCGGAGTGATAAAAAACCTCCGCAGTCAGGCGATCGCCTTCTACAGGTTGCAGAATACATTCACTTGCGCTAAAGGTTTGCCCTAACGTGGCTGCGATCGTTTGCAGCATACTGTCGTAATTGAGCGATTCGCGAATGGCAGTGGTGACAGCATTAAACAATGATTCCCGACGAAGGGCACGTCTGAGTTCGTTCGTGCGCTGTTTGACGATGCGATAGGTTTCGCCTGCCTGCTGAATCACCACCTTGAGCTGGTCGGGTATCCACGGCTTGGTGATGTATTTGAACACTTTTCCGGCATTGATGGCTTCCACTAAATCTTCGACATCGGTGTAGCCAGTTAGCACAATCCGAATGGTATCGGGATAGCGATCGACGGTTTTGCTCAAAAACTCAGTGCCTAGCATTTCCGGCATTCGTTGGTCTGAGATGATGATCGCCATCTCGCCCTGGTCATCTAAAATTTTCAGCGCCGAGATCGCGCTTTCTGCCTTAACGACTTCAAAATCTCGCCGAAAGGTGCGGTATAACAACGCTAAATTATCTGGTTCGTCATCAACGACCATCAATTTCAGCTTGCGATCGATTTCTTCAGCCATGCGATACCCCAACCTTGTACATCATGGCAAATTGCAGCCTCATCGCCATTATGCCCTGTGCGTGTCTAACTCAAAATACCCCAGATAACAATCAACCTAACAGGCAAGTTATGAATGGCGAATTACGAGCGGCGAATTACGAATTACGAATAGCGAATGGCGAGTGGCGAATTCAAAACTCAAAACTTTCCCATTTCCGTCTCGCTACTGGCGGCGAAACTGGTAGGATTCGGTTTTTGCGCCCCAGACTTGTTTGCCTTGAGCATCGAAGCCGCGATCCCAGGTGTTCATGCTGGTAGGAGTGAGTTCGATGTGGTTGGTGATGCGCACGGCTCCTCGGACGTTGGCAGGGCAGCCATCAATAGGCGTGTTGCCCATATAGCTCGTGCCAACCTGTTTGAGGAAGACG
Organism: Synechococcales cyanobacterium PMM_0083; assembly: GCA_949127665.1. Lineage (GTDB taxonomy): Bacteria > Cyanobacteriota > Cyanobacteriia > Leptolyngbyales > Leptolyngbyaceae > ULC077BIN1. The sequence continues at coordinate 1,795 of CASBQE010000482.1, read as the reverse complement.
TTGCAAACAGGAGTGCCTAAATCGTTGAGAGTAGTGGATTGCCGTAAAGTGGCTGCGCGATTTGTGAAAGGATCGCTACGGGAATCGCACAATCCTGCCCAGCGAGTTGGATCGGCTGGCTTGAAGGAGCGCGATCGCACACTTTGACTGAGAGGACTGGGCGAAATTTCTAGAAACCGCTGACGATAGGGCTTATCAAGCGACGTGGACATTGCCTGTTCTTGATATAAAAAAATGGACTCGGAATCTGCTGGATTAACCAACTCAATCCGGCAGGTCGTCATTTGCACGTTGGGCGCTTTGGGATTGGCGATCGCTTGGGCTGAGGTATCCATTTTGCCGGATAGCAACGCCGCGACTTCTTCTGCCTGTTGTTCCAATGTGCTGGAAGTTTTGGCGATTGGCTTGGCAATTGCACCGACGGAAGTGAGCAGATACGTCAGCGCGATCGCCCCACTCGCTTGAAGTGACAGCGGGTTCATGACGGTTGAAAAGAAAACACAGTGCCGACGATTCTAGCGCGTCTTTAGCGGGTTGCGATCGCTCCATCGGCTTTCATCAAAATTGATTGCCAGGTCGCGTATCCTTTGGCGCTGAGGTGCAAACCATCGGTTGTGAGGTCTTGCCGCAGCTTGCCAGTAGCATCTGCCATTTGGGCGGAAAGATCGAGAAAGTAGGCACCATTGTAGGTAGAAAGCGCCTTGAGTTGGCGATTGAGTTGGGTAATGCGATCGCTCGATGCAACTACAGAGCGAGTCGGCAACACGGATTGCACAATCACTTTTGCTTGGGGCTGAGTTTGCCGCAGTTGGGTAATAATCTGGCGGACATTCCACAAAATTTCGTTGTCGGTGGCTCCCTGCTTCAGGTCGTTGATGCCTGCCATCAGGTAAATGACGCGGGGGCGGGTTGCGGCAAAATCAGACAGACGGTGAAGAATACCGCTGGTGGTTTCGCCTGAAATCGATTGGTTCAGCCAAGTTTGAGGTTGGGGCAGACGATCGCTGGGAAACCACAGGCTCAAAGAGTCGCCCAACAAAACGCCAAGCTGCTGAGTCGTCGATTCTTTGGCGGCGATCGCGGCTTCCCGTTTCATCAAAGTGCGCCATTGCTCGTAAGTGGGTTGCTGGGTGGCATTGCTCCAAACCGATTGAAAGCTGTTGGCTGGCAAGCGAGTGGAAAGATGACCAGTGCTTAAGGCGGCGACCCGCTGAGAATAAAGCTGGCTTCCCGATTTGGGCACGGTTGACGCTGAAGAAAATTCTGTGGAAGCGATCGCCTCTGGACGGTGCGATCTGAGCTTTAGCAAGAGTTGATTCAACCGCTGCTTTTCAGCTTGCACTGCTTGACTGCGGACAGCACGGAGTTCATCTTTTGGAACAATGCTGGTTCTGTTAGAAAGTTGAGTAGAAGCAATGATTAACGAATCAAGCATGGTGAATTAGCGGCAAACTCTGCTTACTATTCACACTCGCGGCTGCTTCATTTCAGGAAAGCTGCAATTAAACTTCAAGCCTGTTCACCCCGCACTCAAAACAGCCTTACGCAGTGGCGATCGTGTCCCTTGATCAAGGATGGCGATGTTGATGATTCAGATGGCGGTGATTGAACGGCTGAATTAGGGGGGCGAAAGTTCATAGGTTTGCTGCTTTCCTAAGGGAGTCGTCACCACGGCAGTAATGCGTTGATTTTGGGTGGATGCGGGAATTGTAATATCGAAATTTCCTTGGCGGTCGGTGGTTTGGGGAAGATTGGCGATCGCCAGTAAATTAACTGGGTCAACCTGTCCCACAAT
>CASBQE010000481.1 GCA_949127665.1 Synechococcales cyanobacterium PMM_0083 | reverse complement strand
TGCCGCAAGCAAGGCAGTTTGGCAGCAGCCGAAGAGGTGTTGCTGGATCAAAACGAGCTAGCCGCAGAACACGAATTTTTTACCCTAGGCGCACTGGCGATTAGCCCGAATCATCAAATCCTGGCATATTCCACGGATACAACGGGATCTGAGCGCTACACCCTTTGCTTTTTGGATTTAAAGACTCGCCAGCTTTATCCCGAAACCATTCCCGAAACCTATTACGGAGTTGTCTGGGGAAACGACAACCAAACCGTGTTTTATACGCAACTGGATGCTGCCAATCGTCCGTTTAAGCTATTTCGCCATCAGTTGAGCAGCGCGATCGCCGATGATGTGCTGATCTACCATGAGCCAGATGATTCTTATTTTTTGAGTGTGGGCAAAACCCGCAGCGAAGCCTATATTTTGCTGGAACTGGGCAGTAAGGTGACCTCAGAGGTGCATTTCTTGGATGCCCACCAGCCCACGGGTGACTTTCAGGTGATTCAGCCGCGATCGCCGGGAATTGAGTATACAGTCGAGCATCACAGCACCGTTTTCTACATCACCACCAATGAAAACGCGCTCAACTTCAAACTGATGAAAACGCCCGTGACTTCTCCCTCGAAAACCCACTGGGAGCCAGTCATTCCCCATCGCGAAGACGTTTTGCTAGAAGGAGTCAGCGCCTTTACCAACCACTTGGTAATTTATGAGCGAGAAGCCGGATTGCCCACCGTGCGGATTCGCCAGTTGAGTACGGGTGAAGAACACGCGATCGCGTTTCCTGATGCGACTTACAGCGTTGGTGAAGATGCGAATCCTGAGTTCGATACTACGATTTTGCGGTACAGCTACACGTCCTTGGTAACTCCGCGATCGGTGTTTGATTATCATCTCGATACCCGTGAACAGGAGCTTAAAAAGGAAACACCTGTGCTAGGCGGATATGATCGACAAAACTACACCAGCGATCGCCTGCTAGCCACCGCCACCGATGGCACCAAAGTTCCTATTTCGATTGTTTACAAAAAAGATATCGAGCGCAATGGCACCAATCCGCTGCTGTTGACGGGCTACGGTTCCTACGGCTACAGCTACGATCCAGGGTTTTCATCAGGTCGATTATCGCTGTTGGATCGCGGGGCAGTGGTGGCGATCGCCCACATTCGCGGCGGCTCAGAAATCGGACGACGCTGGTACGAGGACGGCAAATTTCTCAAAAAAACCAATACCTTCACCGACTTTATTGCCTGTGCCGAACATCTAATTGAGCAAGGCTGGACTTCTGCTAACCATCTGGCGATTTCTGGTGGCAGCGCTGGAGGGCTATTGATGGGAGCCGTGATTAACCTGCGCCCTGATCTATTTCATGCCGTGGTTGCGGACGTGCCCTTCGTGGATGTCGTCACCACCATTTTGGATGATTCCCTGCCGCTATCAATTCTGGAACGAGAAGAATGGGGCGACCCCAACGACAAACTTTACTACGACTACATCAAAGCCTATTCGCCCTACGACAATGTGCAGGCAAAATCCTATCCCAATCTGCTGATCACGGGCGGACTCAACGATTCGCGTGTGTCCTATTGGGAGCCTGCCAAATGGACGGCTAAGCTACGCGCCCTTAAAACCGACATCAACACCTTGCTGCTGAAGACCAACATGGGCGCGGGGCACGGCGGCGCATCGGGGCGCTATGAAAGCCTCAAGGAAAGCGCATTTGAATACGCTTTCTTGCTAGATCAGTGGAATCTAGCAGGGAGTTAAATGGGACGCCTGGGATTCGAACCCAGGACCAGTCGGTTAAAAGCCGAATGCTCTACCACTGAGCTAGCGTCCCTTATTGCGTTTGGCAACGTTTTTCAATATAGCACAGCCCAACTACCTAAGTGGGACAATATTCTTCAAATCAGAATGGATATGGTATTCAAGCGATAGCAAAATAAGGTGTAGAACTTTGGTTCTTAAGAAGAAATCTGAGTGGGCATCCTAAACATAGAAAAGTTGCCATTTCCTATGAAAGATCTCGATCGCGGTAAAAATGTTGTCCCACCCCATGCGTCAATTGCCCACAATCAGGGGCAACTTCGGCAAGACTTGGAGAGTGCCCAAAAAGAGAATTATCGTTTACAGGACGAGAGAGAAGAACTAAAGGACGAGAAAGAAGAACTAGCTGAAAAGCTTGGGCAAGAGACAACTGAGAGGCTTGGCTTTCAGCAACGACTCGAACAAGCGGTGGAGGAGAAAAGCCAAGCGATCGCCGTTCGCGATCAAGCAATTTCGTCTCGCAACTCTGCGATCGGCAGGCTTGGTGGTCTAACCGCCCACAGGAATCGCTTGCGTGAAAAGGTGGAAACTCTGGATGCTAAAAATGAATCCCTAAAAAATAGCCTGAAACTTGCCATGGAGCAGGTTATTGCTGCCAACCAACAGCGTGAAGCGTTCCAAGAGGCTTATCAGAAAGTTAAAGCAGCATACCAAAATCTCAAGGTTGCCCATCAAAACCTCAAGATAGACCAACAAAACAGTCATGTTCGGATAGAGAAGTTGAAAACCGATTTTGCAAGGCTAAAGACGGGATGTAAAAAGTTAAAAGTGGAGTATGAAAAGCTACAGGCAAGCCATGCTCAAGACTTCGCAAGACAGGACATGTCAAAAATCGTAACCGTTTATCGAAGAATGAGTTTTATTGAGCGATCGCAACTGCCATCTGAACTGAAATTGCTGCTTGATCAACTTGAAGGAAATTATCCAGGATAAGGTTATGCAACGAAAAGCACAGGACGGCATTAGTCACGAGAATTTAGAACAAGACCTGACCGATGAAGACTTCAAAGCGATGGAAGATCATCTTTCGGCAATGGAAGATCATCTGTTCAATGCAGGAGTAGGCATCTTGCAAGCCGCTAAAACACAAGAAGAAATATTTAATACATCGATCGAGGCAATTCAGGAAGCTTTAGAACCGGGCAGCACTGGAATAAAAGAACCGGGAAAGTTCCTTCCTGCGCCATCTTATGATCAGCCTGAGGAAATTTCACTCACAGCAATTTGGGAACGGCTGAACAAAATTGAACAACAACTAGAACACTTGATTGAGCATCTGGTTGCAGTTCCAGCGACGAAACCTTCTAAATCAACTGCGAGACAAAAAGCTGCCCAGGACACACCTGAAGCGGTTAACTTGCTTGATTCTGAATGGACAGAGAAGAGTTTGAAGAAAGCTTATAAAACGCTTGCCACAGTGCGATCGCAACTTAGAATTGAAGCTAAAACCTGGAAATCTGCTCTAAATGAAGCGAATTCTTTGAACGTGTCATAAGTGTTTTGCCAGTGAAATGCACAGTGAGGCGAGTTATTTGGGAGCGATCGCAAGAATTGAGGCGATAGCGGATCATTCATTATCCAACGAGATACCGATCGCGTTCAACTGTTCCGGTGTGAGCGATTGCAGTTTTTTGAGGAGTTGCGATCGCAACGACAGCCTAGAATTAAGCAATAGCCCAGTCGGTAATGTTTCAGACTTGTTGTTTTCCATTCAAAATGAGGCTCTGATTGAGGGGGCGGCAATTACAGGAACTGCACGATAGTTTTAGAACCGATTCACTGCCCAGACTGTTGCATTATGCGGTTCTTGGGCTGTTCACTAATCGATTTGAATTTGGCTTGACCATCTAAACTAAAACAACAAGTCTAGAACACTACCCGTAATTTCGCAGCGATCGCCTGCAATCTAAAGCAGCCACACACAGTTTCAGATAAATGACATTACAAGAACTGCAAAACCAAGCTTAGAATTACCAACCCGAAATCGCTGCTATGGAGCAAACGCCGCGCTGCTCGGTTGACTCAAGTAGGTATAGACAATCCGAGAAACATCTTGAATAAAATCTCTAGCGCTAGGATCGTCATAGGCACTTTCTACCAGCACAGCCGCCAGATAGCGCTTGCCAGAAGGCATTTGAATAATGCCTGCGTCGCCTAAGATAAAGCCGATGTCGCCTGTTTTGTGAACGATCGTTGCTCCCCGCCCTAACCCAACGGGTAACAAAGTCCGGTTCCGCACTCGCTGCAAAATATCGATCGCTTGCCCTTGGCTGCGGGCTGATAGCAACTGTTGCTTATCTAGCATGGCAAGCAGCCGAACCAACTCTTCGGCGGTGGTTGTGTTCGTCCCTTTTAGATCGGGCAACATTTTTCGCATGACTGTTTTTTGCAAGCCCCAACTGCGAAATCGGGTGTTGAGTACTTGAATGCCGCCCATGCGCTTGATGATCATATTGGTCGCCGTGTTATCACTGGTGACAATCATTTTGGTTGCGGTGTCCAGCAGGCTAAACTTGCTCCCTGGTGGCAGGTCTTGAATCTCTCCAGAGCCACCCACAATTACATCTCTAGTCATGGTCAAGGTTTCGTTCAGGCGAATGTTACCCGCATCCACTTCCTGAAACAGGGCAATTAAAATGGGCAGCTTGATGATGCTAGCCGTGGGATAAACCTTATCTCCATTCACCTCTGCATAGTTGCCAGTCTCCAAATCCATAAAAAACATGCCGGGTTTGAGCGAGGCATATTCCCCCGATCGCAAGCTTGCTAGCCTTTGCTGGAGCCAATTGAGCGATCGCCCCGCTGGAATCAGCCCATTTGCATCAATGTTAGGTGGAGTTCCAGAGGCGATCGCTGGAGAATTCTCACGCTGAGGCACACTTGGCGCAGTTCCTCTAACAGCCGTTTGAGGAAAATTGGTAGGAACAACAGCCGATGTGCTAGCGCCATTACCAGGAACCACAACAGCGGTATTTGCAACTTCTAGGCGTGGAGTGGGCAACTGCACAGACCAGCGAGTGGGTGACTGCCTCCGCACTTTCACCAGGGCTGGATCTAGCACATAGCCGGGAGCCAGTTCAATCACCAGGCGAGTTGTTTGAGCATCAAACTGACCAATTCGCAGCGTTTGAACCGTTCCAGCAAAAGACTCGCTCACTTTGGGGCGCTTTAATTTCGTCCCCGGCAGATCAATCACCAAACGAGTGGGGTTAGACACTAGCTGGGCGGTTGGCTGCACATCTTCATCAGTCGAAAACTCTAGCCGATTTTGGCGAACATCAAAGCGCCAATCTTGTAAACTGCTTGCCTGCACCGCACTGGGAAGCAGCAGAACCGCAGCAACACTCGAAAGAACCCAAGGCAGTTTAAAGGTAAAGCGCATAAACATCGTTAGAAATAATTGCAAAAGATTATGTCGGATTGAGCGCAAATGCATCTACAAAAATGGGAACCCATGCACTTGGCTTTGCTGCACCAGTTTATACCCTGACTGTCAGTCGTTTTTCACCAATGATTTGTTCCAATCAAAATTGAGGCTCAATCTCAGTACATTCCCGTGGAAGTAGGGTTTTAAAGAAGCGATCGCCATTTTTAGCCAAATGTTTCTCATAAAAATATTTTTGATAATCTGACTTATTGCGACAACTTCAGTCTGTTCAAATGTCAATTCATAGAAAGTTTCAATAGGTAAGCATATCTTTAACCAAGAGCGGCATACTGAGTTGTAAATAGAACATATATAATGACGGAATGGCACTACCACTTAAGTATTTACTCTTTATGAAGCAAATTGGTTGAATATATTAAAATAGTCTATTACGTTTAGAAACTGTGCAGAAAGCAATGCTGTAAGCTCTTTAAGGTAGATCAGTGATTATGCTGGCACAAAACTAGAGACTAAGTGGCATAATGCATGTTCTACTTTGGATGCATCGCTTTACTCTCATATTTCTTGTTTCATGCAATTCTGCTAAATTTTTTTCAGCAAAAGAAAGGGTGTCTCGTGTAGGTACTGAAAGCGCTGGTATATTCAGTCACCAAGCTTCTTCTCTTGCTTAATAGACTTAGTATCTCTTTTCTTACATCTCTAACTATGTGTGTGGCTGCGAGATCCGATATTTTATTGAAATCACGACCTGTGTTATCAGATTGAGCTATTAATGTCGATGGACGCGTCAATTCTGTTGGTCGGAGGTGATGACTTTCTGGCAACACTTCTCGATCGAATTCATAATTTGCTGAATTGTACTGTAGAAATTGCGTCTCGCCCTAGTGAAGCCGTGCCACTTGTCCAAGCGCAACAACCTGACTTGATCATTTTGCAAGCAAACCAACCTGGCAGCCTTGAACTTTGCTATGAGATTAAAGGGCAGGCAAAACTGGCTTGGATTTATTGCCTATTATTAGAAATTCCCACTCAAATGTTGGAACCTGATCTGAAGCGAACCTGGGAGATGGAATCGCGCACTGAAGCTTTAGAAGGGGGCGGTGATGGCTATTTGTGGTTGCCTCAAAATGACGCTCAAGGTGAGGTATTAAAATCGGATGAGATTGCAAAGCAGGATCGACTTTTGCGATCGCAAATTTTGGCTGGGGTCCGGGCAGTTAAAACCCATCGTGAACTGATGCGAACCAACGATATTTTATCGGCGATCGCGCTGTCTGATCCGCTCACAGAACTCAACAATCGGCGGGCGCTAGATTGGGAACTGCCCCGGCAAATTCAGAATGCTCAAACGCGATCGGAATCGCTCAGCCTAGTCATGCTGGACATAGATTACTTCAAGCGAATTAATGATACTTATGGTCATCCGGTGGGCGATCGCGCCTTGCAACTGGTTTCTAGTCGTTTACGCCACAATCTCAGATTTCGCGATACGCTCTTCCGCTATGGCGGCGAAGAATTTGTGATTATTCTCAGCAATACCGATGAAAGTGAAGCCGATTTAGTGGCTCGTCGCCTCTGCCGTTTAATTGGAGAGCAACCTTTTACAATTGATGATGGCGTTGATCTAACCATCACCATCAGCGCTGGAACTGCCACGATGAGAAGCACGGATGATGGGCGCGGCGTGAACTTGCTAAAACGGGCAGACCAAAACCTTTTGAAAGCCAAATCAACCGGACGAAATCGGGTTGTTAGCAGCATGAAACCACCAACCGAGGAGGATTAGAAGTTTTGAGTTTTGAGTTAAAAGTCACCCTATCTCCTTGGTCAATTATTCGCCTCTTGCCCCTCGCCCCTCGCCGTTCCTCCAATAGACTGCTGAATTTGGATGCCGCGTTTTTGTAGGGTTTGTTCAAATAAATGAGTCGGCAGTGCTTGTTCCACAACCCATACGCCTGGTTTATCAAGCTGCCTAGATAAAATCAATTCGGCAATGCTGCCCGTGCCACATCCCGCCGCGATCGCGGTGTTGGGGTGCGTTAGCGTGGAGCAAACTTGAGTGGTTTTGCCATCCTTTGTGCCCCTGACTTCAGAGCGAATGGCAACCCCAATGCCGCTAAACGGATCAGTAACATCGGTCATAAAATGGCTCACCTGGGACAAAAACTCAATCACGGGAGTTTGTTTGAGCAGCCAGGGATGCCACCAACGGGCAACGCTCCAAGTGAGATGATTATAGAAATCGGGGATGGTGCCAAACTTCGTGATCACGGTTTTAACGGGGAAGGTGCTGGACAGCGTGAAGGTTTCGGGCATGTCGAACCAGTAAACGCCCGTGCGCCCATAGGGAGCGGGAAATTCAATTGTTTCGCGATCGCTGTAGGGCTTCACCGTTTGCCACGCGCCATCTATCCAGGCTCGAAACGGCTTTTGCAGTCCCAAAAAGGTCGTTCGCATCACCGTTACGCCAGCCCCGCCCGACCCAGCGACGGCATAGCTCAGGTGAATCGTTTCTGCTTCGTCTAACTGCTCCACATCTTGCCGCACCATACTGTTGGAAATTCCTGGAAAAATGCCCGTGTTGACGATCGCGGTGATTCCTGCTGCTGCCGCTGCTGCGTTACAACTCATGGCTTTGCGGGTAAACGAGGGATGATCGCTGACATCGAGATAGTTCACGCCATGCCGGATGCAGGTTTCTAGCACTTGGGTATCGCGATAGTGAAACGGTCCAGCACAGTGAATCACTAAATCGGCTTGAGAAATTGCTTGGGTCAATCCTTCGAGATCGCTGAGATCTAGCGGCAAAAATCGCCCGCGTGATCCCAGGCGATCGCAGACTTTTTTTCCTACAGCAGCATTACGTCCTGCAATCACCATTTCTGCCTGTGTGAATCCGAGCAGATCCGCTGCAACGCTGCTGCCAATCCGCCCACTGCCCCCCAAAATCAAAACCTGTGCGCTCATAAGCTACCGTGCATTTATAGCCATCCTCTCATCTACCCATCCCTCATTTAGCCATATACTTAGCGGCTGATTCTAAAGAGTGTTTGGCATCTTTGAATGCTTGGGCGATCGGCTGCTGTGTGTGCAAAAACACTCGCGCACAGTTGCGCCCCGGCATTCCCGAAATGGAGCCTCCCGGATGAGTACCCGCCCCCGTAAGATACAGCCCATCAATGGGGGTTTTGTAATTGGCAATTTCTGGCAAGGGACGGAAGAAGACCATTTGTTCCAGGGTCATATCAATGTGGTAATAGTTTCCTTTGAGGGTTCCCAAGCGATCGCCCAGTTCGGCGGGGCTTTCGACTCGACGGGCAATCGTCGCGGTTTTAACGTTGGGTGCATACTCTGCCAGCTTATCGACCACGCGATCGGCAACCTGATTTTTTAGGGTATCCGTCCAGCCCGTGCCGCGATCGCCCGTGCCTTCTAAGCCAGCGATATTGTACGGCGCAAAGAATTCAATCCAAACCGTGTGCATACCATCGGGAGCCATAGTCGGGTCAAGCATGGTGGGCTGCACCACATAAAGCGACGGATCGACATCGGGAATCCGCCCCATTGCCGGATCACTGTGGGCAATTTCCACATGGCGCACCGAATCAGCAATCAGCACCGACCCAATCAGATACTCATCCTGATGGTTGTAGCGTTCAAACTTAAGCGGCTCCGACATTGCCAGATCAACTTTCAAAATAGTCTCGTTGTTGTTGACAATGCGTCGTTCTAGCCGTTCCCCCAGATTTGGATCGGC
>CASBQE010000480.1 GCA_949127665.1 Synechococcales cyanobacterium PMM_0083 | reverse complement strand
GTTGGAGTGATAAAAAAAAGCCAGATCTCCTGGCTGCATGGATTTAAGAAAGTTGCGAGCTTGATAGTTGCGTACCCCATCCCAAATGGTTTCGCGATCGCGTTCCAAATCCACAATGCCATATACATCGGGTTCGGATTTCATTAGCCAGTAGTTCATGGGCAGTTTTGATATTCAGTAAAAGACATCTAGTAAAACTCATATCAGCCGATCCAGGTTTCATGCCACGGTTCGCCGCCGATTTCTAACCCAGCCAAAGAACTTTTGGCTCGAATGATCAGGCGATCTCTTGCCCGATTCCACAGGGTCAGGGAAAGTTCGCCTTGAGTCGTGTCTCGACAGGTGAATATAAATCCTTCAGCGGTGGGAACGCGGACTAAAGCAGGCGATCGCGCCGTTTTCCCCACCAACTCTACCCGATATAAGTCATTTTCAGCCCACATCTGCCAATCGCCCCAGGGTGAAACCTGCCATCGCATTTTGGCATTCCAGGGTGCAAATTCATAGAATCGCCCCTGGTAATGAATGCCCACCATCGCCACCGACTCCATCCAGGTGAGCAAGCGTCGCCGTCCACCGCCCGCTGTCACCGCCAGTTCTGGCTCTCCCTCAAAGCTGTTGCACTGCATCCAAAACCACTTTTGTGGAAATGAGCCACCCCAATTTTTTTCGGCATAGGCAGGCGCATTGCAAAACTCATAGCGGTGCCCGTTCCACTCCATCCAGCCCGTTGCCAACCCGTGCGCCATCAAAATCTGCCAGCCCGGTTCAAAAATCGGTAACGATGCCAGCCAGCCAGCGGTCGATCGCTGCTGTTTCCCCCGATCTCCCCAGCCATCGATCGGCTGCACCTGGTAACACCAGCGCGCCATTTTCCCCGATGGTTCCTGCAAACGCCCCTGATGCAGGGTTGCACTCACTTGATAGCCTTCCTGAATCGTGCGATCGAACACCTCCGGCTCTAGCAACCTTGCTTCCTTTTCGCCTTTTCCCCAATGCCCTAACGCCAAACTTTCTCGCTCCGCCCAAAATCCCCTCACCGCTGGAAACGTGCGACACAAATACTCTTCATCTGCACCTAAGATTTGAGCGACTCCGCCGCTAAGCGGGCTTTCGCCTTGGGGATCATCAATGGAATACATAAACGCAAACGTTTGGCGAACATCTGGCAAGGTCAGCCGAAAGTACCACCCTTCAAAAAAACGGCGATCGCTGCCATCCCAGTGATAGCCGCTGTGGGGAGTTTGCCAGGGATCAGCCATAAACTATCAAAACCCTAGTGATGAACCGTAGTATGATGAATAAAAGAGGCATTTGCTTCTGGATACTACCTTGGTTTGAACCTGTGGAACTTTCTTGTAAGAATGAGTATGCGATCCTTGCCCTGGTTGAATTAGCCGTTCACTATGCCAGCGGTGATCCGCTACAAATTCGTCAAATTGCAGCGCAGCAAAACATCCCCGATCGCTATTTAGAACAGCTTTTGGCGGCACTCAGACGAGGCGGCTTGGTGCGATCGCAGCGCGGCGCGAAAGGTGGATATATCTTATCGCGAGAACCTTGGAAGATTAACTTACTGGAAGTCATGAACTGCCTGGAAGGAGCAGATGCTCAAATGGCAGAAGATAATGAGCCAAAAACCGTTGAAAATACGGTAATTTGTGAAATCTGGCAGGAAGCCCATACCGCTTCCGAAACGGTTCTCCAGCGTTACACATTACAAGATATTTGTGAAAAGCGCGATGCTCGCCGCCAGCTAGATATCATGTATTACATCTAGTCTGAACTGAATCTAGCCTGAACTAAGCCTTCAATTCATTATCAACTTCGTCCATCGCTACCTTGATCGAAACCTATGCGAATTGCTAACAATATTACCGATCTGATTGGTCACACGCCGCTTGTGCAGCTCAACCGCATTCCTCAAGCCGAGGGATGTGTCGCCCAAATTGTTTTCAAGTTAGAGAGTATGAATCCGTCTGCCTCCGTCAAGGATCGGATTGGGATTAGCATGATCCATGCGGCGGAACATGAAGGATTGATTGCACCCGGAAAAACAGTCCTCGTGGAACCCACCTCAGGAAATACTGGAATTGCTCTAGCAATGGCAGCCGCCGCCAAGGGCTATCGCTTGATTTTAACCATGCCCGAAACGATGAGTTCAGAGCGACGGGCAATGCTGCGCGCCTATGGAGCCGAACTAGAACTGACTCCCGGCATTGAAGGCATGAGTGGCTGCATTGCGAGAGCGCAAAAAATTGTGGACACTACGCCCAACGCCTATATGCTGCAACAGTTTCGCAACCCGGCGAATCCTCAAGTTCACCGAGAGACCACGGCGATCGAAATTTGGGACGACACCGATGGACAGGTGGATATGATTGTGGCGGGAATTGGGACTGGCGGCACGATTACCGGTGTGGCAGAGGTGCTGAAACAGCGGAAACCTGGATTTAAAGCGATCGCGGTAGAACCTGCCAACAGCCCCGTCCTGTCTGGTGGTCGTCCAGGACCGCACAAAATTCAAGGGATTGGCGCAGGTTTTGTGCCGCCCGTGCTAAATGTCAATCTGATTGATGAAGTGATTGCTGTGACCGATGATCAGGCGATCGCCTATGGTCGGCGGCTTGCCCGTGAAGAAGGCTTGCTTTCCGGCATCTCCAGCGGTGCTGCCCTTTACGCCGCTATCCAGGTTGCCCGTCGCCCTGAAAACGCCGGAAAAATGATCGTGGTCATCCAACCCAGCTTTGGCGAACGCTACCTCAGTACGCCGCTTTTCCAAGACCCAGAATTGATCTCCTCCCACTAAACTATTCTAAGCAAGGAGGAAGGAAGAATAGGATGCAATCAGGAGCTAGTCCATGACCTCCACCACTCAGAAACTCACCTTTGAGACCTATCTCGCCTATGACGATGGCACCGACACTCAGTATGAACTGGTTGATGGAGAACTCGTCCCCATGAGCTTAGGAACTGGGAAACATGGCAACATTATTCGTTTCTTAATCCGCTAGTTTGAAGATACCATCACGCAGTCAGGGCAATTCTGGGTGGCATTGCCATCCCTGGTCGGCATTCGTTCTCCCCGTGGTAGACTCTGGGACACCTCCCGCATCCCCGATATCACGGTGCTGTCTTTGACACAGTGGGATGCCATGGCAAACCGCGAAGCCGTGATCGATTTTAATGAGCCGTCGCCGCTTCTGGTCGTTGAAGTCGTCAGCCCGTCTACCCAAACCGATGACTATCGCTCCAAACGCTCTGAGTATGGACTCCTAGAAATCTCTGAATACTGGATTGTAGATCCGCTCCAAGAGAAAATCACGATTGGTCTACTCGATCGCGCATTTTATGACCTGACAGAATTCCAGGGTGAAGCGGTGATTCAATCCCCCGTCTTTCCAACCTTAAAATTAACCGCTGCTCAAATTTTGGCAGGCAAACTCCAATAAATGTCAACGGTATTTCTGTGATTTTTCATCCACGCAAACCAGCAGAAAGCAATACAGGGTATGATTTTGGTGTTCTAGCAAGCACGATAGAATACTTGCATGGCAGACCCCGATCACTACCGCATTCTGGAAGTTAGCCCAACGGCAACCCAGGCAGAAATTAAGCAGGCGTATCGCCGCCTTGCTAAGCTTTTCCACCCCGATCGCAATCGCAGCACCAGCAACCACGAAAAAATAGCGAAAGTCAACGCCGCCTATGAAATTTTAGGAGATCCCCACAATCGCCGATCCTATGATCAGGTACGAATTTACCGCACTCAAATAAACGCAGCGGATTTTGCTTCAGATGTTGGGCAATC
>CASBQE010000479.1 GCA_949127665.1 Synechococcales cyanobacterium PMM_0083 | reverse complement strand
GGGAATTTCGCGGCTTAACTCTTTTCGCAGTCGGCGCACCAAAAAGGGGATTTTGAGGGGAGACAGTTGCGATTGTTTAATGATCGCTTTGGAACTGAGGTTTTTGAGTTGGTCAATATCATCTGCCTGAGTCACGGGGTAACCAAACTCAGCGGCTAGTTTATTGCTAATGTTCCAAACCGCTTCAAAAGAGTCTGCGATCGTTCCATCAAAGTCAAAAATGATTACTTTCACGGTTGAGAAAAATGCATGGAATATCTAAGGTATGTGAGTAAGTTCACTTTACTGATGCAAGCAATTAAATAGTGACTGAATGAATCTGCGACCAACTTAGCTTACCTGTCAGCCTAGGGGCACGGATCTAACGTTTTTTGAATGTTTTGGGTTATTTTGCTTGCATCACCTAACTCAAAGGTTTATTCCATCCGATTGAGTCGTCATCGTTTAGCTAATCGTAAATTTGTCATGAATCTTTGATAAGCCTTTCTTATGAAGGATATTTCCCCCGAAAAAGTTAGCTATGATACAGAAATAAAGCAAAACGTTCATCTTGTCTGGTGATATGAATCACATGAACTCGGTTCAGATGAGACGGAAGTAGGGAGTTTTCCCGAAGGAACGCGCCTCACTAACCCTAGAGAATCATCCTTTGCGAGGCGAACCATGAACCTTATTTATCGCGGTAATAGCTACGAATACAATCCATCGTCCTTAGAAGTGAGGGAAGTGGATGCTCTGAGACATTATCGAAGCGCTCAACGTTGCAAAACTTTAGTCGAATCGAACTATCCCTTGATTTATCGCGGGGCTACTTATACCACCGCTCAAATAGCTCAAGCATTTACTTCTACACCTGCTTTTGGTAGCCCTCAGCTACTGACTTACCGAGGTGTGCAGTACATCAAGAATGCCAACGGAATCGTAGAATTTGCTAGACCTGCGAAAGCATCGCTGGCTCCCAAGGCGATTACTCCTGCCTTTTTAGAGGCATCTACCGTTCATCACGAAAATTTGCGCCGTAGTTTAGAGCGTCGGCTTGAAGTTGCCAAAGGGCAGGGAAACCAAAATCTAGTGAGCCAATTAGAAGCTGAATCTAGACAGCTTGCTCTCTAAAAGAGCCATTTTTGTAGAAGTTCTCAAATAACAGATTTCTACAAAATAAAAGTGCGTTGACTGACTCGTGTTTTCTTTGCAATGATCAATAGGGTGGTGTGGTAAATCCATGCCACCTTTTAATTTTTTCACTCTAGTCCTAGTTCACGCTTCAGCAAGCTGATGGATTTGGAGACGATAAAGTTTTCGCAGCAGATAAGCTGAGGGCGACGAATCAATTCTTCTCGAACGGAGGCGATCGCGGCTTTCACCATGGCGCAACTTGCCTGATCACTGATGATCGTTTGGGCACTGCGGGCGATCGCGGCAAGCTTGTAAGCATCGCTAACTTGCCCAGTCATCACCAGCAAATCATCGCCGCGTAAGCTGTGAATAATCACATTGGCAACGCTCACCGTTTCGGCACTCAAACTGACAACCCCAAGACAACTCCCTTTGGGTAAACTCTGGATGACCTTAATTTCAGATTCAAAGTCATAAATATCCACAGGGATGACGCGCACCGATTTAGGAGCCGCAATTTCTTCGGCTTGAGCGATAAAGTAACGACTGGTGACCACCGTGCCAGAGCGAGTTTGGTCTAAAGTTTGCTCTAACTCTTCTAACGGCACTAGCTGAATCGGAATATTTAGCGCCCGTTCCAAATCCCGCACAATCACTTCGCCTGCCTCAATGTCGTGGGCAGGAGCGGTCACTAGCACTTGGGCACTACAGCGAAGCCGCCAATCAATTTCGCCCAGCAAAAGCTCCCTTGCCTGGTTGAGCGAACAGCCTAATTTAAGTAAATCATCCAAGCTTGCCTGCACGACTTTGTAGGCTTCAGGATTTTGATCCAACAGGGGGGATTTAACTTTGGCTCCACCATCCTGAGCGGGATCACGGACATAGATCCCAGAACCCGCTTGAGCATCGACGACTCCGGCTTCTTCTAACTGGCGATAGACTTTGCTGATCGTGTTGCGATGCAAGCCAGTTTGCATTGCCAATTGGCGAGTGCTGGGAAGGCGATGCCCTGGTGGAAACTGCCGGGAGGCGATCGCAAACAAAATCTGGTTATAAAGCTGATTCGATGCAGGAATATCACTGTCCTGCTGGATTTGAAACGGTACCATCATTAAGTCTCCAGGTCACCTCAACATTTGAAGAGGCTTACACTATCTATCGGTTTGTATCCACGGATTATGCGTTGACGTTCAGGAAACTGGCACACATGTTTTCAAGCTTACTTTACAATTCATGCTCTGTCTGGGTTGTTTAACCAAGTTCTAGGCAATAGTTAAGCTTCTCAACTTCAGCCCTTTACTAAGCTGACAGTTACTTATCCGGATGGTGACAGTAAATCACTTTTTACGATTGACAGCCTGCAAGAAATTTTAGACTCTTACGATAGCAAGTGAGCGATCGCAGTGAGGCAACTAAAGCATGGCAGACATTAAAGCAGGTTGGGTGAAGGTGCCCAATGGAGAGTTGCAGATTGATGCCTATCTTTCTGAACCGATTACAGATGAAATTGTTCCCGGAGTCATTGTTATTCAAGAGATTTTTGGCGTAAACGCTCACATTCGAGACGTAGCTGATCGGCTGGCGCGGGCAGGCTATCGGGCAATTGCGCCAGCTATTTTCCAGCGCACCGCCCCCAGTTTTGAAGTGGGCTACAGCATGGATGACACTATTTTGGGACGACAGCACAAAGATCTGACGACTGCCGATCAGCTATTGAGTGATATTCAGGCAACAATCAACTACTTGAAAGCCATGCCTACCGTCAAAAAAACAGGTTTTGGCGCGATCGGCTTTTGCTTTGGCGGACACGTCACTTATCTTGCTGCTAACCTGCCAGAGATTCAGGCTACAGCCTCCTTTTATGGCGCAGGCATTGCCACTATGACTCCCGGCGGCGGCAATCCTACCATTACCCGCACCGCTGAAATTAAAGGCACCCTGTATGCTTTCTTTGGCGATCAAGATCCCCTGATTCCCAACGAGCAAACCGAGCAAATAGCAGCGGCACTGCAAGCCCACAAAATTTCCCATCAGGTATTTCGCTATCCAGCAGGGCATGGCTTTTTCTGCGATCGCCGCCCAGACTATAACGCCCCAGCCGCCTCATCAGCCTGGAATCAGGTTCGGCAATTGTTCAAACAGCTTTAGACTTCAGCCAAACTGTATCCCTTGACGACTCGCTCAACGCGCTAGTCTGAAAAATAATGGGTAGATGTATGAGCCGACACGATAAAATCAATATCTGACAATTAATCACACCGAATCCTCTAGCGTCATCTAGTTTCTCCCCCTCAGTTCCCTTTAGCCACCTCCCACTCTGTCACCCTTATGTTTGAAGCACTCTCTGAACGTTTGGAAGGAGCCTGGAAAAAGCTTCGCGGTCAAGACAAAATTTCTGAATCGAATATTCAAGAAGCCGTGCGGGAAGTTCGCCGCGCTTTGCTGGAGGCTGATGTCAACCTTCAAGTTGTGAAAGATTTTGTAGCAGAGGTGGAGACCAAAGCCCAAGGCGCAGAGGTGATTTCAGGCGTTCGCCCCGATCAGCAATTTATTGAAATTGTTTACAACGAACTGCTGCAAACCATGGGAGAAACGAATGCTCCCTTGGCTGAAGCTGAAACGGCTCCGACAATCATCCTGATGGCTGGCTTGCAGGGAACCGGGAAAACAACGGCGGCTGCCAAGCTAGCGTTGCATCTTCGCAAGCTGAACCGCAGTACTTTGCTGGTTGCCACGGATGTTTATCGCCCCGCCGCGATCGACCAGTTGATCACCTTGGGCAAGCAGATCGATGTGCCTGTGTTTGATCTAGGCAAAGATGCGAATCCAGTTGAAATCGCTCGACAAGGAGTCGAAAAAGCAAAAGCCGACGGCATCAACACCGTAATTATTGACACGGCAGGTCGTCTGCAAATCGATGCCAACATGATGGCAGAGCTTGCCCAAATCAAAAACCTTGTGCAGCCCCACGAAGTGCTGCTGGTGGTGGATGCCATGACGGGGCAGGAAGCCGCAAACCTTACCCGCACTTTCCATGACCAAATTGGCATCACTGGCGCTATCCTCACCAAGATGGATGGCGATACGCGGGGTGGGGCGGCACTTTCAGTTCGGCAAATTTCTGGGCAGCCGATTAAGTTCATCGGCACGGGCGAAAAAGTAGAGGCATTGCAGCCTTTCTACCCCGATCGCATGGCTTCACGCATTTTGGGTATGGGCGACGTGCTGACTTTGGTAGAAAAAGCGCGGGAAGAAGTAGACCTGGTTGAAGCTGAAAAAATGCAGGAGAAAATTCTCACTGCAAAATTTGACTTTACCGATTTTCTTAAACAAACCCGCTTGCTGAAAAACATGGGTTCCCTGGGCGGCATCATGAAAATGATTCCAGGGATGAATAAGCTCAGCAGTGATCAGCTTGAAAAAGGTGAAACCGAACTCAAGCGAGCCGAAGCCATGATTGGCTCCATGACGCTCGTAGAACGCAAAGATCCTGATTTGCTCTCCAGTTCTCCTAGTCGTCGTCGCCGCATTGCCCGTGGCTCTGGACATACCGAAAAAGATGTCGGGGAACTGGTCAGCAAATTCCAGCAAATGCGAACCATGATGCAGCAACTAGGACAGGGGAATTTTCCCGGCGGCATGGGTGGATTGCCAGGAATGGGCGGGATGCCAGGGATGGGCGGCGGTCGTCCTCAGTCCGGCTGGCGAGGCGGCGGTGGCGGCGCTCCAGCCAAAAAAAAGAAGGACAAGAAAAAGAAAGGCTTTGGCACCCTGTAGAAGGCTCGGTTGCGCGATCGCTCAGTTATGAAATAGTTGGTCAATCTTTGGGCGATCGCTCCGCTCAGTTTCAGCAATAAGGGTCGATTTCATTCTTTAACGGTAGGAGTAGTGCCTTGTGCTTACCTTGGCAGTTGATGGCAATCTCTTGTGATTGCTCTTGCAATGTCATCCCCGGATTCAGCAACGCCCATTTCTCAAACCTATTTCAAGCCGCGCTGGCTAGAACTTTATGGTTGGATATACAGGAGTTTACTGAGTAAATCTTGGCGGAGCAGAAAGTCTTCTGTATATTTGCTGTTTATCTGTTTGCTGGGGTGGGGCACTTTAGAGATACCACCCGATTTACTTCATTGACAGCAAAGACCATGACAGACGTTCAAGCAATAGAAGTCATTTTCTTTTTTCAGAAAGGGCTGCACCTTAATAAGCAGAATGATTACAGTTCTGCGATCGCCAGCTACGATGCAGTTCTAATGCGACAGCCCGATTATCCTGATGCCTGGTATAACCGGGGAAACGCCCTTTACCGTTTGGGACAGTATCACGCCGCTATTATTAGCTACGATAGGGCACTCGAATATGAACCTGGCTTTTCGGAAGCGTGGAACAATCGCGGCAGTGCTTTAGATGATTTACACCAGTATGAAGCCGCGATCGCCAGTTACGATCAAGCTCTAAAATATCGCCCGAACTACTACTGGGCATGGTATAACCGAGGTATTGCCCTGCGAAATCTAGAACGCTACGACGAAGCGATTAACAGCTACGACCGCGCCATTGAATTTAAGCCTGACTACTACTGGGCATGGTATAACCGGGCGTTGGCGCTGAAGCAATTGGGCAAATTGAAAAGCGTCGTGGCATCCTATGATAAAGCGATAGAGTTTAAGCCCGATTTTGAGGAAGCTTGGACGAATCGCGGCAACGTGCTTTACCATCTGGGCTACTTGGAAGCCGCGATCGCTAGCTATGACAAGGCATTAACCTTAAAGCCCAATAGCCCCAACACTTTTTACAATCAGGCTTGCTGTTATGCGCTTCAAGAGCAATATGATTTGGCGTTTGCCAGTTTGCAGCGGGCAGTTGAACTCAGCCCTCAAGAATATCGAGAAATTGCCAAAACTAACTCAGATTTTGATGGATTGCGAGCAGATGAACGGTTTGCACTCTTAATTAATCAGTGACTTCAAGAAATAAGTTCTAGAATCGGGGGCATTCTACTAGCATAGATTCTAATGAGTCTCTGCTATTTAGAGCGGTTGGTACACTGAGTTAAGCGTGAATATCTTAAAAGTCCCTATGAATCACAGCGAAGACTCCCAAATTTTATATAGCCACGGGCATGTTCTCCGCGAACTAGGACACCATGCTAGAGCCGTCGATAAGTATGATGCGATTCTAGCGACCCAGCCGAGTGATCATAGGGCGTGGAACTGTCGGGGCTATGCTTTGGAAGGTGCGGGGCACTATGAAGACGCGCTGGCTAGTTTTGATCGGGCGATCGCGCTCCAGCCCAAATATGCTCTTGCATGGCAAGGTAGAGGCATTGTCTTAGCAAAACTGATTCAGTATGAAGATGCGATCGCTAGTTTTAACCGAGCGCTAAAGTTTCAACCAGAAGACTATCGGGCATGGCAAAACCACGGCAAAGCATTGATGGGGCTATGTCGCTATAAGGATGCGATCGCCAGTTTTGAGCAAGTGCTAACTCGCAAATCTGACAGTTACAAAGCTTGGTATAACAAGGCAGTTGCCCTAAGCTGCCTGAACCGCTACACCGAAGCGCTCACCAGCCTGAACAATGCGCTGATTATTAAGCCTAGCTGCCATTACGCTTGGAACTATCGCGGCATGGTGCTTTCCAAACTGGAGCAGTTTCAGGACTCCCTCGCCAGTTTTGATAAATCCTTGCAAGTAAAGCCCAATAACGCCAATGCCTGGTATGGCAAAGCCTGTTGCTATGCCATGCAAAATAACTTAGATCGGGCGATCGAACATCTGAAGCAAGCGATCAGCTACAGCCCTTATCTATGTCAACTGATGGCAAAAACTGACCCCAACTTTAATCGCATTCGCAGCGAACAACGCTTCCAAGCGCTGCTGCAAGACAAAACCTAAGATAGCAAGAACTCACCCAACCGCCCAAATGATTGTATTGTCATCGGATGCAGTATCTCTTGTGGAATTCCCACAATTCTACGCGATCGCTCCAGTGAAGTTCCCAACTGCCGCTAAAGTAAAGGCATGGAACCAATCGTGAATGGTGTAGCATGAGCGCTTTTGAGCAAACGCCTAAACAAACTGAGATATTGAGCGCTGTGCAGCAGTTAGTCGAGGTCGTTGCCCAGTTGCGATCGCCCGATGGCGGATGTCCGTGGGATCTTGCCCAAACTCCAGAAACCCTAATTTCATTTGTCATTGAAGAAGCTTACGAAACCGTAGATGCTCTTCGCAGTGGTGATGCCACTGCCATTTGTGAAGAACTTGGTGATTTGTTGCTTCAAGTAGTGCTTCAGGCGCAGATTGCCAGCGAAACAAATCAATTCGACCTGCAAACGGTAGCACAGGGCATCACCGATAAACTGATCCGACGGCATCCCCATGTGTTTGGTGATGTAGAAGTGCAGAACTTAGAAGATGTTCATCGGAATTGGGAGAAAATTAAGGCGTTAGAAAAAGGAGAAGACCCGGATGTTGAGCCGCCTTTAAGTAAAAAATTGAGTCGCTATGGGCGATCGCTACCGCCGATTATGGCAAGCCTAAAAATCTCGCAAAAAGCAGCGAAAGCAGGGTTTGAATGGGAAACTGTGGATGGCGTATGGGATAAGTTTACCGAAGAACTGGCGGAATTTAAGGACGCGATCGCCAGTGAAGATAAAGCCCATCAAGAATCTGAACTAGGCGATTTATTATTTACTGTTGTCAACTTGGCGCGCTGGTATGACCTCGATCCGAGTGCCGCCCTTCAAGGCACCAACCAACGCTTTATCCAACGCCTGCAACTGATGGAAACGGTCGCCGATCGCCCCCTAGAAAACTATACTCTGGCGGAACTAGAAACCCTTTGGCAGCAAGCAAAAGCAACTTTAAAGCAGAGGCTAGGAGCTTAGGGCATGGAGGAGTGCGATCTCAATTTAGCAGAAGTCCATGATGACATGCAGCAACACCCAAAAACACACGATTTAAGCAGGTGTTTTTGCACCAATATGCTTTAAAACTTTGCCAGGACTCACAAAAGATAACCCTCGTCCTGACTCAGTGCTAACCATTACCGCTTCCACAACTGGTTCAAATATTGAGTGTTCTGCAACCCATTCCACTAAAAAATTTGCACCTAATCCACCACTCACTTCATTTCTAGGAAGAAAGTAATCTGCAGATGCCATTGAAGAAAGTTCTGAAGGGTTCTCTAGAAGATTTTTAATCAGCTTTCCGCTTGTGTCATAGTAATCAATTTTTGTGATGATAATTGGATGCTTTAAGTCAGTGTTACGGATACTTAAAGTGGTTGCTAAGTTGATGACTTGATTTTGCGTATCGTAATGATAGATGTAAGAATAAACTGGCACGTAAATAGTTTGACCAGCTAAAAGTTTTTTGGATTCTAACGTAACTTGTTTGAGGGTTGATTTTCCAAGATGAGGCGCAGGTGGCTGAGTCGTTTGGGCACCTAATGTGCAAGCAGCCAGACTCACTATAAAAATGAGGATCAGGCTCAATTTAATCCACTGATTTAATCCTCTCATCGCAGTTTTTTGCAACACTTTATTTTCCTGAGGAAACGACATATCACTATTGGGATCACTAACCGGATTAAATTAAACGCCATGTGAGACCTTCCCAATCCCCTCCCTGCAGGAAGCAAGCTACACCCTAAACCGCTGTCTCAGAGCGTGAGACGGACTTTAAGAAACGCTTGCTACCTTCTCCTTAAGAAGAAGTTTTGGGGATGAGCTTTCGGCTGATTTGTGCAATAACAGACTTTGCGTAAAACCCATAAAGTATGGCGAAATTGTTACACAATCCGGTATCAAAGCTTAAGCAAACTGACCTCGCTCTCTTGTTAAAGCTACACTAAGGAAATTCTTCATAAAATGCTTGTGCATTTACTTGCTCATGGCTCTATCTTCTCTGCCCTCAGATGATCGCGCTCCTGTCCAGCTAGGTAAGGATGATAAGACGATGCATCGCCAATTGAAGGAGGCTCTGAGCAAGAGCTTTTATGAAGCATGTAGTGGAGTGGTTCAGGCCTTGCTGTTAACTTGTGAGTGGCACCTTACTACGGATGCGGATGCATTAACTCTGGTGATTGCCTGCCCTAACATGACGATCAATTGGCGAGTGTTAAGCAACCTATCCGCGATCGGCAATTCTTTAGAACGCTTCACACCAAACGCAAAGATTTGCATTTGTCCCCCGCTGGATATGGGCATTCCATTTGAATTGCGGGTAGACGAGATTTCGATGTATCGAGATTTATTTTAGTGGTTTAGCCTACCCTCCTTGCAATGCCTTGAGCGATTCTTCCACATGCCCTTTGAAATTAAGCTGAGAGTTAAAGATTTTTCTGACTACACCCTGTGGGTCAATCACATAGGTAACACGACCCGGAAGGACTCCAAAGGTGGAAGGAACGCCAAATAGCTTGCGAACTTGGTTGCCTGTATCGCTGAGTAACATAAAGGGAAGCTGGTGTTTTACGGCAAATTTACTGTGAGATTCAGGCGAATCTGCGCTAATGCCAATTACCTCAGCACCGGCATCTTGAAACACTGTGTAACTATCGCGAAAGGCGCAAGATTCGGTTGTGCAACCGGGGGTATCGTCTTTAGGATAAAAATAAAGCACGATCGCTTTTTCGCCTAAAAGCCCTTTAAATTCGATCATTTCCCCAGTTTGAGATGGCAATGTGAAATTGGGAATAGTGTCGCCTTCTTGAATTGGCTTAGCCATAATGCCTTGACTCCTGACTAGATAACTGAATAACTGACATTTAGATAGTACAGCGATCGCTCTAGTTGCACTTAATTTACGATCAGGGACGATGCCAGCAAAACCGCATCGCGGACATAGATCCAAACCTCAAAGATTTTCGTATTGTCCTTATTTAAAGAAAGTGTGAGGAAATCATGGGTTTCACGCTAGCTTGATGAAGGGTAGGTAGAATTTAGTAGGCAACGGTGATTAATCTACGCTGTTCGTTTCACTTATGGATTTCATCCTAGTGAAAATTTAGTGCATCAGGGCAAGAATTATGCTTGATACGGGTCAAATAGCACTTAATAGAGAAGCTCTGATGGTTTTCCGTCAGGGACTTTCTGCCGCATCTTCTTTGCACTACGAGCAGGCGATTGCTTACTATAATCGTGTATTGGATATTCAGGCAAACTGCTATGAAGTCTGGTATGAGCGTGGGTTAGCCCTGGAAAGTTGCGGTGACTATATTGAAGCGATCGCGAGCTATGATCGGGCGCTGAGCCTAAGACCTAAAGATTTATCTGCCTGTGAAATTTGGCATGAGCGGGGTAATGCTTTTCACTATGGCATCGGTGATTATACCCAAGCGCTGGCTTGCTATGACCGGGCATTAAAACTCGTGCCTGACCATGAACAAGTTTGGCATAATCGCGGCAGTCTACTGTTCTACGGCATGAGTCTACCGGAGGAAGCGATCGCCTGCTATGACCGAACATTGGCGATTAATCCAGATTATGAACTGTGCTGGAGAAATCGTGGCAATGCACTCGCAGAACTGCGTTGCTATGATGCCGCGATCGCCAGCTATGACCGAGCGCTAGCCTTAAAACCCGGTGATCCAGTGTGTTGGGAAGCCCGGAATTTAGCGGTTGGCAAATCGGGTCGCCCCTACCATCAGCCCACCACCAGCCCGATCTACGCCACGGGCTATGATGAGCAAACTTTTGTTGAAGGTGATACTGATTCCAATATTGTTTTCGCTTCTGCCTATGGAGCCAATGATCAAATTGTCTGCGCTCCCGAAGGGCATCCCCTGCTGGTGATTGAAGATGATTGGGGTAGACGAGAAATTTTGCTAGAACGCGATCGCTATTCAATCGGGCGTGATCCTAAAAGCGATATTTGTTTACATTCTCAGTTTGTTTCTCGGCACCATGCGGTTTTACTGCGGGTCAATCATGCCAATGATATGGTGGCTTACCAAATTACGGATGGCGATTTGAGCGGTAAACCCAGCACCAATGGCTTGATGATTAATGGCAAAAAGTCTCGCTCAATGGAGTTACAGTCTGAGGATGCGATCGTGTTTGGTCCAAAAGCAAGAGCAATTTTTAGAATGATTCCGGTTGGCTCAAAGAATTTTTAATCGATGATGCGATGGTCGGGATGTCGTTAAATTGTTCCAAAAAGTCGCCTATTCCGTTAAACCGAGTCTACAATTCCCTAAAGCCGATGGTAGCGATACAGTTCACTTGCGGCACGATGCAGTAGCGAGTGACGGTAAACCAACGCTGTCATATCTTCTGCATAGCCGCCCCCAATCACACAGGCGACGGCATACCCTTGAGATAAGCAGGTGCCCAGCACTTGCATATCGCGGCGAAACAATCCGGTGTCGGTGAGGGCAAGTTTGCCTAGGCGATCGCCTAAATGTGAGTCAACTCCAGCATCATAGAACACGAGATCGGGTTTTAATTGGTTCAGCAAATCGGGTAAATGAGTAGCTAGAGTTTGCAAATATTCGTCGTCTTCCATGCCTTCAGTCAAAGGCACATCGAGATCGCTTTGCTGCTTAGTGCCAGGAAAATTGACCGCACAGTGCATTGAAAAGGTAAATACACTGGCATCTGATTGAAAAATGAAAGCAGTGCCGTCTCCTTGATGCACATCCAAATCTACAATCAGCGCAGTTTGAATCAATCCTTGGTGTTGCAGGCAGCGAATCGCGATCGCCATGTCATTAAAAATGCAAAACCCCGATCCATAGGCAGGAAACGCATGGTGGGTTCCGCCGGCTGTGTTACACGCCAACCCTTGTTTCAGCGCGAGTTGGGCAGTCAGCACCGTCCCGCCTACTGCCACACAAGTCCGGTTTACCAACGCATCACTCCAAGGCAAGCCAATCCGCCGTTGGGCTTTCGCATCTAAGGTGCCTTCACAGTAAGCCTGCACATACTCTGGCGTATGCACTTGTTCGATCCAGGCGGAGGGCGATCGCTCTGGCAGATGAAACTGGGAGTGAGTTGCTACCCCATCCGCTAGCAATCGCTCATAGAGCAACCGAAATTTGGACATGGGAAACCGATGACCTTCTGGTAGCGGTGCCCCATAATCGGGGTGATAAACGATGGGCAAATCCATGATTAAAGAAACGTCCATTGATTAAAAGTGGCTGCCTGACCGCAACAGACACCCTTTCCATCTAACACATTCCACAAAATGACGTTGTGAATTGCAAACCGTTGCCCAGTGCTGCAAATTCTCACGCCCTGGTAGTTGTTGATAAAGCCATTGACTTTTGCTTGCTGCAATAGGCGATCGCGCTCTGCTCGTTCCATCGGTTCTGCCGTCAGCCGTGAGGGCGTTTGGGTAAACTGCTCCCACTCCATTTGCCATAGTTTTAATGCCTGCCGATTGCCATAGTTCAAAATTGGATCGGCTTCCGTGCCATGGGACACCACCACAAACGGCGCTTCAAACAACGCTTGGGCAAGGGCGCTTTCATCGCCCTTAGTGATTAACAGAGGCGTTCCCGTCCAATGGTAAAAACTACGAATCAACCGCTGTGTATGATGAACCACTTCTTCCTGCATTTGCATCGCCCTGATTCTTACACCCGTTCCCAGATTCTTATATCATGAAGATAAGTTAAGAATCCTATTACAAACTCAGATATACCGTGTTGACCCAACCTTCGATTAGCGATCGCCCCTTTGAAATTCAAACTTGGACTTGGAAAGGATACCAAATTCCTTACACAGTTATGGGCAGCGGACAGCCGTTGCTGCTAGTGCATGGCTTTGGTGCTTCACTGGGGCATTGGCGTAAAAATATTCCGGTGTTAGCTGCTGCTGGCTATCGGGTGTATGCGATCGATTTATTGGGGTTTGGCGGTTCCGATAAACCTGCGCTGGACTATTCGCTTGATTTGTGGCAAGAGCAACTGAAAGATTTTTGGACGGCACACATTCAAAAGCCGACTGTGTTTGTGGGCAACTCGATTGGTGGCTTGCTCTGCTTAATGATGCTGGCAGAATATCCTGAACTGGCAGCGGGTGGCGTGTTGCTTAACTGCGCGGGTGGATTGAACCATCGCCCCGATGAATTTAATTTGCCGATGCGATTAGTGATGGGTACTTTCACCAAAGTCATCAGTTCTAAATTAGTCGGTCCGTTTTTGTTTAACCGCATCCGCCAAAAATCTCGCCTGCGCCGGACGCTGTATCAGGTGTATCGCGATCGCGCTGCCGTAACCGATGATTTAATCGATCTGCTCTACAATCCTTCTTGCGATCCGGGTGCCCAGCAAGTGTTTGCCTCTGTACTCACCGCTGCCGCAGGACCTTCTCCCACAGAGCTACTGCCTAAAGTGAAAGTGCCGCTGCTGGTGCTGTGGGGCGAAGCCGATCCCTGGACTCCGATCGCGGGAGCCACGCTTTATCAAGACTTTGCCAAGACTCATCCGCTTACCTTCATTCCCATTCCCAACACGGGGCATTGTCCCCACGACGAAAATCCTGATGCGGTAAATCCTCTAATCTTGGATTGGTTAGATCATCTAAATCAGAATTAGCATGACAAGATTTCAGTGCTATATCTTTGAAGCGTGAGACTAGATTAATTGATTTCTAAATTACTGCGAAGGCTTTGTTCTTGTAGTTTCACAGCGGCTAACAGTTCGGCATTTTGTAAAATTATTCCTACTTGATTATTGAAAAGCTGCATATAGCTTTGATCGGTTTTATCAAAGCTAGTTTGAAAGCAATCTGGAACATCTTTTCTGTGAATCGGAACAGATTCTATTTCTGCTCCTAGTTTCTTCTTGTTGAGCAATTGGGTTACTCCAATTAGTTCTCCATCAGGATTGAGAATGGGCACACAGAGTAAGCTGTAGATGCAATAGCTGCTGTAAAGATCGACCTTTTGTACGATTTCTGAAGTGGAGTGATCGCATCCGTCAAAGGGAATATTTAAGGCTTTGCCCGTTTCGGCAACTTGCCCAGCGTAGCCTTCTCCCACGCGCACCCGAATTTCTGGGCGATCGCCTTCAGCAAAAGGATTATGAGCATACAGTTCGTGAGTCGCGCGATCGAGGAGCCAGAGCGTACTGCGATCGGCATTCATCAATTCTCTGGCAGCCTGCATCACCCGTGCCAAAATCTCTTCGGATGCCAAGCTGCTTTGGCTGACCGATCGCGTGGCTGCCATCAATGCAGCGGCAACTCGTTGTCCTCTGGCGGTGGTGTGATAGGAGCAAAAACTTTCCAAAATCATCCGAATCAAGGGCGTATTGGCAGTAAATTGCTGCTTGTCTTCATGGGTGAAGCCCTGTGGATCGATGCGTGTCGCCAGATTGGTCTTGGAGTCGTAATCCGGTTTGAGTTTGTTTAGCAGTTGAATCACACCAATTAGTTTGCCGCGATCGCTGATCAACGGCATTGCCAGCATTGTGTAAGTGCGATAGCCATTGCGTCGATCTTGCTCCTTTGCAGTGGCAGATCGGGAATCGTCGTAAAAATCGTAGGGAATCAGGATCGCCTGCCGAGATCGGGCAACTTCGCCCACAATCCCCTGATCGGCTGAGATCCGAATTTCGAGCGATCGCCCGCCTGCGGTCGCATCGCTTGATTCCGATTCTGCCACAATAGACCACAATTCATTGCGCTCGTCATCTAGCAAAAAAATGGTGCTGCGATCGGCACCCAGAGATTGACCTAGTTTTAACGTGATCGATCGCAGTGTGGTATCCAGAATGTCATCAAAACCCTGGTTATCCATCACCTGGTTTAGCATCGACAGGGTTTGCAGCACCACGCTTTGGGGGTGGTTTTCTGCCTGGTATTTCATTGCGGCAAACTGTTGAGCATTGTAAAGGGCTATGCCCACCTGCGCATTAAAAATTTGCATATATCGCTGGCTATTGCTGTCAAAGCTTGCCTGAAAGCAGTCTGGAGCCTGAGGCCAGCGAGCCGGATCGTAATCGGAAAATTCTCCTTGGCGACGCTTGTTCACCAGTTGAGTCACGCCCAGCAATGCGCCATCAGGACTCCAAACGGGCATACAGAGCAGGCTACAGGTGCGATATCCGGTTTTTTGATCGGTTAGCTTGGCGGTGTCAGAATCGGGGTTTTCGTAAAGGTCGAAGGGAACGTTGAGTGGTTCGCCTGTTTCGGCAACTTTTCCGGCAAACCCTTCACCCATTTGAATTCGCAGTTCCTTGAAAGCTCCATCCTGAAACGGAATTCTTGTCCAAAGCTGGTTGTTAATGCGATCGATCAGCCAAAGTGTCGTGCGATCGGCGTTCATCAGTTTTTTTGCTGCTTCCATCACCCGCCCAATGATTTCGTCTGCATCAAGGCTACTTTGAGACACCGATCGCGTAGCTTCTGTGAGTGCTTCCGATGCCTGCAATCGCTGGGTTAGCTTGTAGCAATCCTGACAGCGTGCCAAAATGCGAAGAATTGCCGGAGCATATTCTTCTAGCTGATGCTGCTCTGATTGGGTGAAGCCGTGGGGGTTGACGCGATCGCTCAGCGGCATCATGGCAGTGGGCTTAGAGGTCAGATGGTGCGAGGGTGCGTATCGTTTCAGCTTATTGACTAACTGCACCACTGCAACCACCTTGCGATGTTCGTTCGTTAACGGCAGCAGCATTTCATTGTAGATGTGGTATCCATCGCTGTCTGACTCTTCCTGCGATACCATTTTTTTAATGTTGGTAATCTGCGCTTCCACGCCCTGATTCGCAATGATTTGAATGTCGGGAAAATCGGCTCCTTCATAGCGAGCGATAATTGACCAAATGTCATTTTTTTCTTCGTCAATAAAGAAGATGGTGGTGCGATCGGCACCCAACAAATCGCCCATCCGCAGCGTAATCGATCCTAAAATTTCGTAGAGAATATCAGCAAAATCTTTGCCTTCCATGACGCTGAGCATGGAAAGCAGTTTTTGTTCCTGACTGGAAACCACTTGCATAAAGTCTGCCTGCAAATCAGTCAGCGCTTTAATCACCCAACTGTAGTTGAAAACAGTGCTATAAAGTTGGTTGCTAATGCGAATTCTTCCAGCCTGTTTCACGACTAATCCAGAGAGGCGCAATTCCATTTGTTCAGGAGTATTCACGGCTTCCACTTCTCCCTGTTTCAAAAGCTGTTGATAAACATCGACTACGCCCCGACTGCGTTGCCCAATCCGCAATAGGCGATCGCGAATCGCCTTTAGGTGAGGTGGCTCATCGGTTGCCTCCCAATTGTCAATCAAGTGCGATCGGACAAATTGATTAACCCATTGGCGTTCTTTCCCAGTAGGAATTGATTGGTCGCAATTGGAGATGAGTTTACATAATTTTTGAGTTAAAAAAGGCTGTCCGCCTGTCCACTCCAGAATGGCTTCTAAAATTGTCCAGGGATAATCTGCTTTGTGTGCTAAGCCATCCGCTAAAGGTTGAGATTCTGAAAGTTTAAACCCATTTAGTTCGATGGCGCGACCAATGTTAAAAGGAGTTCGATTTTTATCCTGAATCAAGTCTGAAGGCGTGGCAACACCGAGTAAGGCAAAGGTCAATCGATTGTATTCATTGCAAGCGCGAATGAAGGCAAAAAAGTCTTCAGTGCGAAATCCTAAACTTAAAATACTATCGATTTCATCAATGAAAATCACTACTTTTTCGGGAACTGCTGCCAATAGCTCTTGTTCCAAAAATTCGCTTAATCGCTGGACTGGCGGGAGATATTCGCGATCGCGCAGCCAGCTTCGTAAATCCACAGGCAGATTAAAACTGGTGACCAAGCGCCGCATCAAGCCTGCGTACCATTGATCAGGCGTAATTTCCTGGCTGCCAATTTTGTTCAGATCGATCGCCACACCCACAATCCCCTCCGCCTGCAAATGATGCAACGTCCGCACCCGCAGGCTGGTTTTGCCCATTTGCCGCGAGTTCAACACATAACAAAACTCTCCTGCTTTCAAGCCTTCATACAGATCGCGATCGGCTTGCCGCACCACGTAACTAGGAGCATCGAGGGGAAGATGTCCGCCGACTTTGTAGGTAAAGGGGGAGAGGGGCATGGTGGGAGAAAGTTTTGAGTTTTGAGTTTTGAGTTTTGGGTTTTAGGTCTTGGGTCTTGGGTTTTAGGGTTTGGAGTTAAATGTAGGATTCATTAGTGCCAGCGTAATGCATCAATCTCTCGGTCTTTTTTCGGGCTAATTAAGAATTCAAAATTAAAAACTTAAAATTATTTTCCTCCTACTCTCTTTCTAATCGATCGCTGAAGTAGCGGCGATAGAGTTCAAAGCGGGGCGTGACTTCATTGCCTTGAAGTTGAACTAAGCCCATGCTGTGCAGTTTGAAGGCGAGGATCGAATCCAGTTCTGTGGGTTCGGGGTTGGTAACGACCCGATTAAAGGCGTTGGCAAGTTCTGGATGCTGTTTGAGGTTCCACAGGTGGCGGCGCAGGTGATCACCATAAATGCCGGATTCAGTGGGAGCAGTTTGGAGTAGATCGCTGAGGGTGAGGGAGTGTTGAGCTAGGTGGTAGAGCGCGAGGCGGACGAGATAGGGATGTCCTCCAGCGATCGCCATCAGCTTTTGAACCTCTGCCTGCTGCCAGTTCAGTCCATGCCGCTGAACCAGATCTGCCACTTGAGCGGGACTAAATTCCGATAGTTCAATTGGCAAGCCCACGTTAAACGGCGACTGATTCACATCAAGCGGAATGTAAACCTCGGTAGAATGTACTACGACTAGGCGCAACTTTTCCCACAAACCGCTGTCATTGCCGCCATAACCCGCTTCTTCATACCAGGCGCGCAGCAACCCAAAGAAATCATCGGCGATTTTGGGATATTGAAAGATGCGATCGACTTCATCTAGTCCCAGCACTAACGGACTCTCAATTTGGGATAGCAGGCAATCTTCAAAATACAGGGTGCAGTTATCTTTGCTGCCATAGGTATCTGTCCAGTATTGGTCGATCTGATGCGGTAGGCGGAGTTTACGGGCGACTTTGCTACAAAACCATTGCAGCAATTCGCGCAAGCTAGAAAAAATGCTCACATCCGCATGTTGAAAGCTGAGGGGCACCGTTTGAAACCCTTGCTCTCTTGCCTGATACAGAATCCGCGACATCAGCGAAGTTTTGCCCATTTGGCGCGGCGCTTTAATCCGAATCAGGGTTCCGGGCTGCAAGATTTCTCGATAGCACTGAGCTTCGTAGGGCGATCGCTCAATGTAAAAGGCAGAGTCGAGGCGCACCTGTCCTTGGGGCAGTTCAGGATCGGCAGTGGGGGTGGGAGTGGGGAAGAAGTTTTGTTCGGGTTCAAGTAGCGTGTGACTTGCACTCAGCGTCTCCGCAGGAGATGTTTTGAGTTTTGTGCGCGTTCGCGTAGCGTGTGCCTTGCACTCAGTCTCTCCGGAGGAGATATTTTGAATGGGTGGGGTTGCTGTCGCTATTGTAATGTGTGGGTCGGGAAGGACTGCGCGATCGCTGGGTGTCCAGGATTCGACCCCATTCATATAACGGACAATCGCCTCAACCAGATCCGGCGTATCTTTGGGGGCGTTCCAGTCTCGTTGGGGACTACCTTTCAGGTAGGTTTGCAAATCATGGTTCAGCAGCAGATGGGGCTGCCAGTTGACTCGAATCGACAGGACAATCGGTTTGCCATTTTTGCGGATGCCTTGCAGGTATTTTGCTCGTTCCAGTTCTTCAATCACCATTTCGCTAACAGCAGCTTGGGGTGACAGCAGCAGTAAAAAATAATCACACTGTTGCAGGTGACTATCAATGTGTTGAAGCCAGTCTTGATTATTAGCAGCCGTATTATTAGAAGAAGTGGGAGCAGGTGTTGACGAAAGTTGGGTATCAGTCATAAAGGGTTCATGTCCAGCGGCCGCGATCGCATCAAAAAAATCGCGCGCCAAGCTAACATCTGGCTCTTGCTGACGGTGACTAATAAAAACTTTTTGAACGGAGTTGTCATCAGACTGAACTGAAGCAACGGTAGGAAAAGGTTGCCGTTGTAAGGCTCGTTCTAATGCACCCCGAAACTGCTTTTTAGTCACTTTTTCGCCGCAGGCATCTGAAAGCTTTCGCCATAGTTTATATCCAACATATTTCTCGACATATTCTGGATTTGTTGGATAAATTTCTTCGTAGGTCTGTCCATTCCAAGAGCCAATAAATACTTCTCGTTCTAGATCATTGAGATATTTTCCGGTTTGGTTATAGAGTAAGCGATCGACAATTTCCAGGGCTGCTTTAATGTCCATTGTTAGTAACCACTATGGTCACTTTTGATAGGGGGATTGTAATCAAGTAGATGGCACATTTTTGAAAGAGACTGAGCATTCGTATGTGCTTTCACTCTGATTAATTCTAGTTTTAACGAAGTTTGATACCTTGATCGAGATCACACAGAAACAATAATTCTACAGCTTGTAGGAACTTCAAACTAGCTTTACATAAGCTTCTTGCTCAAGAAAAATAGATTAATACATTTTAAAAAATGTCTAATAAAACTTTAAAGAGTCTCTGAACAGCCTCTATAGATACCTTTAATACTGAGGAATTTATGAGATTTTATGAGGTTTTATTGTCCTAATTTAGCAGCAGGTTTTTATGAGTTTTTTCAATCACCCTAACGATTGATCAAGATCACCTAAAAACTGAGCTTTCTTGGTTCTCATTCTATGAAAAATTGGTGAAGCTATACACAACAGGCATCTACCTTTTAAGTTTTCAGCACAGTTTTTTAAAAGTTGAATTGGCTCATCTGATAGAGGAACGTCACTATGTTTACCCCCACATTTAATCCAACCCAGACCATGATTCGTTACTCGATCGCATCCTTGCAAACAGGCTACTGCCAAGTCTACGGCTCATTCAAGCCAAAGTATGCTGATCTGATCGGTCAAGCGGCAATGATGACACTGAGCGCGATCGCCCGTACCGATGCCCTGTATCACGATGTCGAACACACCATTTTGGTGACGATGGTGGGACAAGAAATTTTGCGTGGCAAGTATCTGCTCGAAGGCGCGGTGACTCCGCACGAGTGGACTCACTTCATTTTTGCCTTGCTCTGCCATGATGTGGGCTACCTCAAAGGTATTTGCCGCAACGACCAGCCAAACCAGCACCGCTATGCAACAGGGGTTGGCACTGAACAGGTGGCGATCGCGCCTAGTGCAACCGATGCCAGCCTTACGCCTTACCACGTCGATCGCAGTCAACAATTTGTAGCAGAAACGTTTGGCAATTACCATCTGATCCAGGTGGAAACCATTCAGCGGATGATTGAGCTAACCCGCTTTCCGATCCCAGACGCAGCACTCTATCAAGACACTTCCAGCTATTCCGGTTTAGCACGAGCCGCCGATTTAATTGGGCAACTCGCAGACCCCCACTATCTCGAAAAACTGCCTGCGCTATTTCATGAATTTGCCGAATCTGGAACCAACAAAACCATGGGCTATCAAACTTCTGATGATCTCCGAACCCGCTTTCCAAACTTCTTCCGCACAGTTGTCTATCCTCTGATTCAACCTGCGTTGCGCTATCTGCAAGCTACCCAACAAGGACGGCAAATTGTGCAGGAGTTGTTCAACAATGTGGCGATCGCTGAACAATCTCAAACGACGCAAGCAAACTGCTCATCCACACCGAATCCAATTTTTTGGCAGCAGCGGTATCACTTTTATCTGCAAGATGATGATAGTGATCCAGTAGTCGCTTCCCCATCGCCCACTTCTACTTTGGTAAAGTCTGCCTTAGTAGATGAGCCACCCCTTTCTTACTTCTGCCTCAACAGCGGGATGCCCATTCAAGGCTAATACCAGTCCGTTGCTCAGGCATACCATCACAAAACCCAAAAACCACTTCCCCATGCCCCTTAATCTTTATCGCCATCTTGCTCACCTGTTGGAGGCTGAAACCGCAGTACTGGCAACCGTTATTGATGTGAAAGGATCTGTTCCGCGTGAGGTGGGAGCCAAGATGGTGATTTGGGGAGAGGGTTGCACATTTGGCACGATTGGCGGTGGTGCAGGCGAAGCGAAAGTTATCCGACAGGCAATGGCTGTATTAGCCACAGGCGACAAGCAACTTGTGGAGATTGATCTATCGGGTTCTCCCCAACGGAAGACTCAGGGCGTATGTGGCGGCATGATGCAGGTGTGGCTAGAGCGCTGGTCGGGAGATTGGGCGATCGCCCTCGTCGATCAAATCCTCACCGATCTCGAAGCCGGACACCCCGTCACACTAATCACTCCACTTGCATCCACGCAACTTCCTCACCTAATCACTCCGAACTCTATAGATCTCCCGCAGTCCACGCTGTTCACCGAAACTCTCCAACCACCTCCCCTGCTGCTGATCGTCGGTGCCGGACACGTCGGCGAACAGCTTGCTAAGGTAGCGCATCTAATCGGATTTCAAATCGCCGTGCAGGACGATCGCCCAGAATGGGCAAATAGCGATCGCTATCCCCAAGCCAGCCAAATTTTCAACGAGTCAATCACAGAAGCTCTGGCGCAACTCGACGAGCATTTGCATTTGTTTGCCACCCTCGTGACTCGCGGCTATCAATACGATCGTGATGCTCTACAAGCTCTGCTGAACCGAGGAACGCCCTGCGAGTATATCGGCATGATCGGTAGCCAGAAGCGAGTGCAGCAAGTCTATCAAGCGCTTGAAGCAGATATTTCTAAAGAGAAACTTGCC
Source organism: Synechococcales cyanobacterium PMM_0083 (assembly GCA_949127665.1). Lineage (GTDB taxonomy): Bacteria > Cyanobacteriota > Cyanobacteriia > Leptolyngbyales > Leptolyngbyaceae > ULC077BIN1. The sequence goes on along the minus strand of CASBQE010000479.1, from coordinate 5,253 downwards.
GCTATTTATGCGCCGATTGGTCTTGATATTGGCGCACTGACTCCCGCAGAAATTGCAGTTAGCATTGCAGCAGAACTAATTTTGGTGCGTCGGAGTGGCAGTGGCAAGCCGTTGTCGAAGAGGGAAGGAGTTAGGAGTTAATCCCCATTGCCCATCGCGCTGCTTAAAGCATCAATTAACCGCTGATTTTCTTCGGCAGTGCGGATGGCGACTCGGAAGGCGCGATCGCCCAGTTCAGGGAAACTTATACAGTCTCGAATCAAAATTTGATTATGTTTTAGTAGCTTTGCTTGCAGTTCAGGCACAGAGCGATCACTGTGTACGAGGAAGAAATTTGCGGCACTGGAAAGCGGCTGCAATCCAGGAATATTATCAAGCTGTTGTTCAAATTCTGGGCGTGTAGCTGCTAGCCAATCCCAGGTTTGCTGCTGAAAAGCGGTGTCTTGCAAAATCACACTGCCCACGGCGGCGGCTAGCGAATTCACCGACCAAGGATCGCGCCATTGCTGCCAGCGTTGGATTCTCTCTGGATGGGCGATCGCATAGCCTAATCGCAATCCCGGCAGGCTGTAGAACTTGGTTAGCGATCGCAGCACTACCAAATTAGGATGCTGCTGTACCCAATCAATCACGCTTTGCTCTTCACCGGGCGGCAAAAAATCCATAAAGGCTTCATCCACCACCACCAATTCAAATTGATCGAGGTAGGGCGCGATCGCGTCCCGTGTAAACAATTGCCCAGTGGGATTATGAGGATTATTCAGTAGCAAACCAGAGCGATCGCCACTCGAAACTCGGAACTCGAAACTCGGAACTCGAAAATCTTTCAAGGGACATTCTTGAATGGTTGCGCTAAATGCTGTTAAGGCTCGTCGATAATCACTAAATGCGGGGGTAAGGAGATAGGTTACATCTAGGTCTGCGAGTTCTCGACACGCCCAAGTCAGCAGTTCTGCGGAGCCGTTGCCGGGTAAAACCCAGTCGGGTGGAATTTGGTGAAAGTCGCTGATGGCATGACAAAGTTGCGAATAGGTGGGGTCGGGGTAAGCGTTTAAATCTCCCAGTGCGGCTTGAATTGCAGCGATCGCCGATGCTGGAGGACCCAAAGGATTGATGCTAGCCGAAAAATCAAGGATGGCATCGGGGGAACAGTTGGCGAGCGATGCAGCCCAAACTAAGTTGCCCCCGTGCGACGGACGATAGGTGGGCATCGGTGCCCCAATCGAGTTTTTACTTTTTATTCTCAACCGGAGCCACTTTCTCCTTAAACAGCTTTCCAGCCGAGAAAGCAGGTACTTTCGTCGCTGGGATATTCATCTTAGCGCCAGTTTTGGGGTTGCGCCCCTCTCTTGCTTTCCGTTCCCGTGGCTCAAATGAACCAAACCCAACTAAGGTCACTTTATGACCGCTGCCAACGGCTTCAACAATGGCATCCAGCACTGCCGATAGAACGACATCTGCTTGTTTTTTAGTCACGCTAGTTTTGTCAGCCACTGCATCTACTAATTCGCCCTTGTTCATGGGAGTTCCTTTTACTACAGGACAGATTGAAAATTGGGACTTACTAAAAAATCCCATCGCTGAGACAGAGTTTTGCTAAAACGCTGAAACTCTTACTGACTCAAGTTTTCAATGTCCTATTCTAGGGGCTGTTCTTCAAATCCGCATCCCCACAACCTTTAAGTTATTTGGCTTTCGGGCATTTTCCTCCTAATCTCGCGTTTTGGGCGTATAAGCCATTCCTATCAAAAAGCCTTTCTGAGGTCAATAAGATTGACGCTTCGGCTAATTCACTACAATCATGGACATTGCCAGTTTCAACCAATCGCGATCGCTGATGCTTGTGTCATTCAATAGTTGTAACGCTCGAAACGCTGATTAAGCAGGAGTTTGCTGATAAACTGCGAAACGTGTTTTTGGTAAACCCTCGTTTTAAGTGGGCAAAAACAGAATAGCCAAGGGGAGAAAGATAGCGGGCGATCGCGCTTTGTTATGCCTCCATCCATAGCCAAATTTAATCAAAAGCGTCGTTTTAAAACTTTACGTGCCAGACAGTGACAGCGCCTTTAAATCAACCCTTGCAACCGTTGAACCAGTTGCTCGACTTGCAAAACTCCTTCAATTCGCTCCACGGGTTGTCCTTGTTTAAATAAAACTAAGGTTGGCAATGCCTGAATTTGATGTTTGGATGCGATGTGCGGATACTTATCCGTGTCAATCTTTACAATTTTCATCTGCTCTTTCATCTGAGCATTCACCTGTTCCAAAATCTTCGCCATTATTTGACAAGGACCACACCAAGTCGCATAAAAATCAACCAACACAGGTAGCTCTGACCCGGCAATCATTGCATCAAAGCTCGTAAATTCTTTTTTCGTTGTCATGGCTCTTATCCTCTAGTTATAGACTGATGAAAACTTGCTCTGGTTGAAACCATCTCAAAGGCAACAATAAAGGCTAAAAGCTTAATTTCCTCACTTCACTCCCCAATTTTTCATCTTTCCCCTTTTGCCTTTCCCCTTTTGCCTTTCCCTTTTTGCCTTTGCCTTTTTGCCTTTGCCTTTTTCATTTATGATCATTGAGCGACTAGTTCAGCCTCAATTTAGTTGTGGGGCGATGGGAGAAATAATAATGGAAGCACTGCCAGAAGGGTTACAGCGGTTAGAGGGCAAGGTGGCGATCGTCACAGGAGCCTCACGCGGAATTGGGAGAGCAACGGCGCTAGCATTGGCAAGCGAGGGCGCAAGCGTTGTTGTTAACTATGCTAATTCTAAAGAATCTGCTGAACAGGTTGTGGCTGATGTTACAAGTATGGGCAGTCAGGCGATCGCACTCTCTGCCGATGTTTCCCAAGCCGATCAGGTGGAAGGGTTAATTGCGGCGGTGATGGAAAAATTTGGGCGCATTGATGTGCTGGTCAACAATGCTGGAATCACCCGCGATACATTGCTATTGCGGATGAAACTAGAAGACTGGCAAGCGGTGATTGATCTTAACCTAACGGGCGTGTTCCTCTGTACTCGTGCGGTCAGTAAAATTATGCTGAAACAAAAGTCAGGGCGGATGATTAACATCACCTCGGTTGCCGGACAGATGGGCAATCCGGGGCAGGCAAACTACAGCGCTGCCAAAGCTGGTGTGATCGGCTTCACAAAAACTGTGGCAAAAGAACTGGCTAGCCGTGGGATTACGGTGAATGCAGTGGCTCCGGGTTTCATTACTACAGATATGACTGCTGACGTAAAATCGGACGAGATTTTGAAATTGATTCCGCTGAATCGCTACGGGCAGCCCGAAGAAGTGGCGGGAATGATTCGCTTTTTAGCGGCTGATCCCGCCGCTGCTTACATTACCGGGCAAGTGCTGAACGTGGATGGCGGCATGGTGATGGCGTAAAAGTATTTTCTTCAAGTAGATCCAATGGATTCATTGTTGCAGTTGGCGTTGGCATTGGGGATGATGGCGATCGCGATCGCTCTTTCTGCATGGCAAAAGCTGGGATTAGAGTGGAGCTTGGCATTGGCAACCGGGCGCAGTGTGCTGCAACTAATAGTGTTGGGCTATGTTTTAGACATTGCATTTGCAGCCAACAATCCCTGGCTGAGTCTGGTTTTGGTTGGAGTAATGCTGATTGTGACTGCCATTGTCACGCGCAACCGAATTAGTCAGAAGATTCCTAAGTTGGTGCCGATTGTGGCGGCATCGCTGTTGATTGGCACCGCTTTGACTTTGGTTTACACCAGTCTGCTAGTGATTCAGCCCGCCAGTTGGCTTGACCCGCAATACTTAATTCCGCTAACGGGCATTATTTTAGGAAATGCCATGAATGGAGCCGCGATCGCTGGCGATCGCTTGGTCAATTCCCTCAACGCCAGCCCAATGGAAATTGAAACCCACCTAAGTTTGGGGGCGACAACGGCTCAGGCGATCGCGCCTTACCGCCGCGATGCCATTCGTGCTGGACTGCTGCCCACCATTAACACTGCCACAATCATCGGGCTTTCCACAGTCCCCACTTTTATGGCGGCTCAACTTCTTGGCAACGTTTCTCCCTTAACCGCCACTGCCTATCAAATCGTCGTCTTATTCATGATCATTCTTTCTACCCTGATCATTACTTTGCTGGTCACCTACGGCATCTGCCAGCAGCATTTCACTCAAGACGCTCAGTTGAACTTCTGGTAAATAAGCTAATCGTCACTCGTTATTAGGAGAAGGCTATGGTTGAAACTGTTTCAGATCGGATTATTGTGCCGCTGGATGTGCCAACAAAAGCGCAGGCGATCGCGTTGCTCGACCAGTTACCTCAAGTCACCTTTTGGAAAGTGGGGCTGGAATTATTCGTCAGCGCCGGAATCGACATCTTAACCGAACTTAAACAGCGTCAGAAGAAGATTTTTCTAGATCTGAAGTTTCACGATATCCCCAACACGGTTGCTGGAGCCTGTCGTGCGGCGGCTCACCACGGTGTAGATTTACTCACTATTCATGCCACCTGCGGCAAAGAAGCGCTGAAAGCCGCGCAAGCTGCCGCAGTTGAGGGAGCGGCTGAATCTGGAAATGCTGCACCCAACCTGTTAGCGATTACCGTGTTGACCAGTTTGAATGCTCGCAACCTCGCCTTTGACCTCAAAATTCCTTTAGAGTTGCCCGAATACGCCCTGCACATGGCACTCCTCGCCCAAGAAAGCGGATTGGCTGGAGCCGTTTGCTCTCCCCAAGAAGCGGCACAACTTCGCCAAACCTGCCGCGATCGCTTTTTGCTGGTGTGTCCCGGCATTCGCCCAATTGGCTCAGAACCCGGTGATCAACGCCGCACCCTTACCCCACGGGCTGCGATCGCGGCTGGAGCTGACTATCTGGTGATTGGTCGCCCCATCACAGCGGCGGCTGACCCTGCCTTGGCGTTTGATCAAATTTGCGAGGAGTTGAGCAAGTGAGCTTGAGAGATCTGTCTGAGGTTGCTATTGATATTTGCGATCGCGCATCGCGTCAGGTAAGGATCTACTCAATAACAATTGCCAAATTGTTTGCGAAGTATCCAAGAAAATAAAAAGCCTCCGTCATAACGACGGAGGCTTTTGAAAAAAAGCTATTCAATCCTTAGAGAGCATTACCGCGAGGTAAGACTTCTTCAGGGAAGATAAAGTTTTCGTGAATCTGGTCTTGAGGAGCCATCCAAGCGCGGATGCCTTCATTGAGCAAAATGTTCTTGGTGTAGAACGTTTCAAACTCAGGGTCTTCCGCCGCTCG
>CASBQE010000478.1 GCA_949127665.1 Synechococcales cyanobacterium PMM_0083 | reverse complement strand
GGTAAGTAAAGACATCGGTTCCAGCAAAGTTCCCGGTCGGTCGATAGATAAAGGAGCCATCCGCGCTCAAGCTGACGGTGCCATTAGTGGGAACACCAACCAGGGTTGCAGTGAGTGGGCTACCTTCTACATCGGTATCGTTTCGCAGAATGCCATTGGCGGCGGAAACTGTCAGCGTGCCGCCTGCACTAGCCGCGTAAATGCCATCATTGGTGGCAATAGGGGCATCATTATCAGCGGTGATGGTGAGGGAGACGATCGCGGTATTTGATCTGCCACCCAGCGGATCGATCGCCACATAGGTAAAGCGATCGATGCCGTTGAAGTTTAATCTCGGCGTGTAGCTGAAACTGCCGTTAGGATTCAAGCCAAAGCTGAGGGCATTGATCGGAGCCGCAATCACCTGTGCATTTAGAGATGACAGCGGATTGTCAGCATCCGTATCGTTTGCCAAGACGTTTCCAGTGAGTGGCTGATCTTCGGGTGTGGTAAAGGCATCGTTGGTTGCGACAGGCAAGTCATTCACTGAGGTGACATTGATTACCACGATCGCCGTGTTAGAAGTGCCGCCGAGAACATCTCTCGCCACATAGCTAAACGTATCGAAACCGTTAAAGTTGGCGGTGGGTGTGTAAGTAAAGGTGCCGTTGGGGCTGAAGCTAAACGAGCCAGCATTCGGGGGCGGACTGACCAATTGCGCCGTTAAGGGCAGAGTGAAATCGGGGTCGCTATCGTTGGCAAGAACGCTCGTGCCCAACAAGGTTCCTCGTTCCGCAACGGTAAAGCTGTCGGAGGTGGCAACAGGCGACAGATTCACCGCATTGCCCACATTCACTAGCAGCGTTTTGGTGTCGGATAGCGGCACACCCACGCCCGTATTGCCGTTGTCGTTGACACTGAGGGTGATGCGATCGAACGCATTGGTAAAACCTGCATAGCTGCGATAGGTGACCTGGCTGAGGGCATCATTAATCGCGGCGATGGAACCCGTGAAGGTAATCCGGTTATTCTGAATGCCCGTTCCCTGGGTAAACTGCAAGCCAGAGAGCGATCGCAGCGACAACACGCCATTTTCAGCCAACACGGTCACCGAGAGAGTGCCGCCGCCAACATCGGGATCGTTGACGCTAAAGCCAGCGATCGTCAAGTTGATTCCAGAGTCAACCGCTAGAGTGCCAGTTGGCAGAGCAATCACAGGCGGATTATTAATCCCCAGCACATTCACCGCAATAGATTTGGAATCGCTCAGGGGAATTCCCGTACCGCTGTTGCCGCCATCCGTCACACTGACGGCGATCGTGTCAGCACCGCCAAAGTTGGCATTCGCGCGATAGGTGAGGGCATTCAATGCCGCATTCACCGCTGACTGAGTGCCCTGGAAGATCAGCGTACTATCTTGGCTGCCGTCGCCCGTGGTGAAACTCAGTCCAGTCAAGGAATCAAGGGACAATAGCCCGCTAACCGCCGATATCGCCACGGTCAAGTTGCCATTACTCACATCTACGTCATTAATGCTGATGCCCGAAATCCGCAGATCTGTGCCTTCGTTGACGCTCTGACTAGACGGCACCGTAATGATCGGTGCATCATTCACCGGAGTGATCGTCAGATTGATTAGTTTCGAGGCAGATAGGGGAATGCCATTGCCAGTGAAGCCGTTGTCGCTGACATTCATCGTTAGCAGATCAGAGCCGTTGTAGTTGCGATCGCTCAAATAGGTCAGTCCAGCCAATGCCGCATTGATCGCGCCCTGAGATCCGCTAAAGACCAGATTTTTGTTCAGCGTTCCGGTTCCAATGACAAACGTCAGCCCAGAAGTGGAACCCAGCGTTAGCACCCCATTTGCAACCGATAGGCTCACTGTCAGCGGATTCACTCCCGCATCGCTATCGACAATGCTAATGCCGTTAATGGGCGAACTCACATCTTCGCTTAGGGTTTGCAGCACAGGCGCAGTCAGCACTGGAGCATCATTCACTCCTGCCACGGTCAACGTAATAGCCTTGGAGTCAGCCTTCACGCCGCCTAAACCAAAGTTGCCGCCATCGTTCACTGCAATATTGACGACATCCGTTCCTTCAAATGCGCCCGTGCTGCGATAGATCAACGATTCCAGCACGAAGTTCGCCACATCCTGCCGCCCCCGGAAGGAAAGGCTGACATCTTGAGTACCGTCGCCTGTGAGGAAGGTCACGCCTGTAGTGCGTCCTAAGGTCAACACACCGTTGCTAGCAGACAGGGAAACCGTGACATCGTTATCCCCTAAATCCACGTCTGTTAAGCGAATCCCTGATATAAGCGTGTTCGTGTTTTGATCCACCAATAGATTGCTGGGTGCGGTTAAAACGGGCGCATCATTGATTGCCAACACAGAAATGCTAAAGGTGGATGCAGCGGAGGTTGCGCCCAGTCCATCAGTGACCGTAAATTGAAAGCGATCGCTCGTGGTTTCGCCGCCATTGTGGATGTAGGTTAACTGCCCATTGACAATATCAAGCTGAGTAAAGGTTTGCCCGGTTTGAAGTGTGGCAGTGCCCAACTTCAAGACTCCGTTAGTGGGGCTACTGCCGAGGGTATATGCCACCGGAGCCGGACCATCCGCATCAGTTGCCAACAGGAAGTTCGGCGTGATTGCCGCACCAGTGCCCTCGCTCACCGTCAGTGCTGTGTTGATGGCAACCCCTGGGGCATCATTTACGGGCAGCACGGAAATATTGAAGGTATTGGAACCCGGCAGGAGAATTGCGCCATCGGTGACGGTAAAAGTGAAGCGATCGAAGGGAGCTTCACTGCCATTATGCTGATAGCGAACCAGCCCGTTAAAAATATCGTTTTGGGTAAAGGTGCTGGTTGCCGTTCCCGCTAACAACAGCGTTCCGTTGGTTGGCACACTGCTGATGGAATATTGCAAACTGACCGCCGGACTATCCACATCTGAAATCAGCAGCAGCCCCGGAGTGAGAACTGCGCCGTCTCCTTCAGACAGGGTTACGCTGTTATTCGAGACTAGAATCGGGGCATCATTGACCGGATTCACTTGAATGCTAAAGGTTTGATTGCCGACACTGCCGCCTGTGCCATCGGAAACAGTGAAACTAAAGCGATCGCTCGTCGTTTCACTGCCATTGTGGATATAGGTAACTTGGCTAGGATCATCCAAATTCACCTGCGTGAACGTGGTGCCAGTGGTTGCTCTTAGGCCATTAATTAACAGGTTGCCGTTCGTGGTCGCATTGCCCACCGTGTAAACCAGTTGGCTATTTGGGGTGTCATTATCTGTGACCCGCAGCAGCGAGTTTCTAATAGTTGCAGAGCCTTGTTCATCCAAAGTCAGCGGATTGTTGCTGACTAAAACTGGTGGACTGGTAATGTTCACAGACAAGGTATAGCTACTTGCAGCTTGACCCAAGGCTGGGAAAACACGGGCGTAGTAAGTTCCTGCTGATAATGAGCGAATAATTGACTCAGGGCTAAGCCCACTTTGAGCGGAGCTACCTAAAATCGTATTGCCACTACTGTCAAACAGTTGTAGATCTAAGTTGCCGGTGAGGTTGGATAGAAGCAGACTGACTTGAGTGGTATTGGTGATGTCAAAGCGGTAGTAGTCATTGGCATCTACGCTGCTGATGCGATCGCGGTAAGTCGCCGATTGTCCCAAACCAGTTCCTAAATTAAACGCCGTTGCGATCGTATTTCCGGCAATATCAAGCAGGTCAGGCGTTTCATAAAGGCTGTAAGGAGACGATATCCATCCTCCAGCAGTGACCGGTAGCAGTTCAATCTCTGAAGAGAGCGTCAGCCCATCCAAAAGCCAGATCTGATTCCTGCCAGTAGCTGAATAGTCTCGCCAAAGAATGTCAGGCTTCGCATCGCCATTAAAATCTGCAACTCCCGTAATATACCAATTGGCACCGAGATTTAAATCAATGGGCGCTTTAGAAATCAAGCTGGTTCCGCTGAGCAACCAGACCTCATTCAGTAGCGTAACGTTGTCACGCCATAAGATATCGGCATTGCCATCACCGTTGAAATCCCCTACACCACCGATGCTCCAAGTCGGCACGTCTTGAGTTGCAGCAATGGGAATGCTTGAAACAAAATTGACTCCTTGCATTGCCCAAACATCAAGCTGCCCAAGGGCGCTGTTGTACCATAGGATGTCGTTTTGCCCATCGTCATTAAAGTCTGCAATTCCACCCACTGCCCAACCAATGCCTTTTGTTTGAGGGAGTTCGGCATAACCAATTAAGTTCACCCCCTCCATTAGCCAAACAACCGTTAGACCCAAGGACTCATAACGCCAAAGAATATCGGATTGCCCATCGTAGTTAAAATCGCCAGTGCCAGCAATCCTCCAATCCAAAGGCGTAATCGTCAGCAAGCTATCGTAAGTTGCTAGCTGGTAGGCTGCGTCTAATCCCCAAAAAACATCTTCGCCACTGAGGATATTGCGCCAAATGAGATCGGCTGACTCTAACTTGCTGCTTCCAGATACGGTCAAGGTATAGTTTGCCGAGGGAGTTGTCGCTTCTGGAGCCACCTGGATGTAATAAACACCAGGATCTAAAACTGTGTTGATTGATTCAGCAAATCGACCTTGGTTGGTCGATCTCAGCTCAACTCCATCAACCGTGACTAAGCTGCCTGTACTATCTAGTAAGGCAACATTTGCGTTGGCATCCAGCCCAGTGAGGGAAAGGTTAAAGCTGCTTTGAGTGGTTAGAGAAAAGTGGTAGTAATCATTGGCAGTGGGTGTGACGAGATCTTGGAAGCTTTGGGCACTGGATAGGAGTTTTAGCGGCGTGGCTGTGGCTAAAGAGTTCCCGGCGGTGTCTGGCATAGCTAATAACCCTTTGACTGGCATAGCTATTCTGCCCTAACTATGTTTTTTTGATAACAAAACCGCCTCAGATTTACATAAGTTCGTTCATGAAACTTTTACAGAGAATGGGCAAATTGTTTAAAGTTTTGATGAATTGAAAATCTCAACGCCTCTGTGCTGGCGGTTATAGGAATTGCAGCGATCGCGGTTTCTACGGAAATTACAGCCGTTCCAGATATTGGCTGTCTAGCAAAAAAGCTCCATTGGTGAAGCGCACACTCCAATAGTTGCCAGGGCGGCGATCTAGAATAATGCCTTCTTCGCCAACCGCGATCAGTTCAGCAGAGCGCAATGTCGGCATTGGGTCAGCAGTCTTGACGTAAGGGGGGGCGCTGATGAGACGCACACGATCGCCTACTGAAAAGTCGCCCACTGAAGATTTAGACATTCCTACCAACCTTTGAAAGTAAGCTGATTTTTAAGCAACTGGATTAACCCATAGATTTGCTGGCAGGCACTGAAGATTTAGCTGAAGCGCCGAAAATCGGCGTAGGATCTAAGCCAGTAATTTGATAAAACTGGGCTGCGGTCACACACGCGATCGCTTGATCTTCGGCAGCTTCATTCAAGAGGATGCGATGCTCCCATTCTTTTAATAGGCTGCTCGCCTCTGCCAAAAAATCCTGACCGCGCAACAAAGGCACCTTAAGCCAATGGGTTACCAACGTTTCAACTAGCGCCAGTTCTACTAAAGGCGTTGAATAGTTCACTAAGAGAGTTTCTAGTTCTATTTGAAAAGACTCAGCATCTCCATCTAAGTGGTAGCTTTCCACAATATGCTGAACTCGTTGTCGCTTAATTTTTTCTTGAAGTTCCATCAAAAACCCGGTTAATTTTGCGATTCGTGAAACGATTCCTACGTGAATCGCGATGATTCGTTTCAAAATCGTTAGCCATCACTCGTTCGACTGCGAGTTTTGCATGTCTTTTCAAGTGTGACATCTATCGGTTTGCGCCTGCTCTCTTTGCGCTCACTTTTCTGCACAAATCGCAATTTATCACCGCAAGTAGCCTTATTCAGTCAACATTAACCTAAAACGACAAGTAAGTTATTAGGATGGAAGAAAATTGTATTAGCCGCGATTCCCGTAGGGATCGCTTCACGAATCGCGTATTCTTCCCCATTGCTCCATGCCTGACTCACCCGATTTAAATCATGTTCCATCCTTGACTGATCAAGATTTAGATGAAGCCATTCACAGCTTTGACACCATTCAAGGCGAGCTTAACTATCGGCAAGCGCAAACTGCTCTGCGGGATTTGGTAGCAGGATTGGATTTGACGACTCAAGAGCGACAGGGATTAGAACCCGAAATTAGTGGGCTGGAATCGATGCTGGATAAGCTCGATCGCCAGATTGTTCACATTGCAGCTTTTGGCATGGTGGGGCGTGGCAAATCTTCTCTGTTGAATGCGCTGCTGGGCGAAACTGTCTTTGAAACGGGAGCGATTCATGGAGTCACCCAGATTCGCCAAACTGCCAACTGGACGGTGACGAATGAGGCGATCGCGGGCAGTGAGCAATCTTTGACGCGGCTGACGGTAAACGCGATCGGCAACTCTAAAATCGAGTTGATCGACACTCCGGGTATCGACGAAGTGGATGGCGAAGCGCGAGAAGCATTGGCGCGACAGGTTGCTCAACAAGCCGATTTGATCCTGTTTATCATTGCGGGAGACATGACTAAAGTAGAATATCAGGCGCTATCAGGTTTGAGGACTGCCAGCAAGCCGATCATTTTGGTGTTCAACAAAATTGACCAATATCCCGATGTCGATCGCCAAATGATTTACCACAAAATTCGGGATGAGCGGGTGAAAGAACTGCTCTCACCGGATGAGATTGTAATGGCGGCGGCATCTCCACTGGTGGCAAAAGCAGTACGTCGTGCAGATGGTCGGGTGGCGGCTCAACTCAGTGCCGGAACGCCCCAAATCAATGACCTAAAGCTGAAAATTCTTGAAATTTTGGATCGAGAAGGTAAGTCACTGGTGGCAGTCAACTCGCTGTTATTTGCCGATGACATAAACGATCGCTTGGTGGAACGCAAAATGGCGATTCGAGAGCAAAGCGCCAATCGAATTATTTGGAATGCGACGATGACAAAGGCAGTGGCGATCGCGCTGAATCCGATCACGGTAGTGGATATTCTCAGCAGTGCGGTGATTGATGTGGCGCTAATCCTGACGCTCTCTAAACTCTACGGCATTCCCATGACTCAACCTGGAGCCTTAGCCCTGCTGAAAAAAATTGCCCTGACGATGGGCGGTATTAGCGCCAGTGAACTAGCCGCTAATCTGGGATTGAGTTCGCTCAAGGGCTTGCTAGGGTTGTCGGCTCCGGCAACCGGAGGATTGTCGCTGGCTGCTTATGCGTCCGTGGCAGTAACCCAGGCAGGCGTGGCAGGTGTTTCGACCTATGCGATCGGTCAAGTGACCAAAACCTACCTCGCCAATGACGCGTCTTGGGGAGTCGATGGACCAAAAGCGGTGGTCACCCGCATTCTTGCGTCCTTGGATGAAGACTCGATTTTAAGCCGGATTAAAGGTGAACTCCGCGCAAAGCTTAATTTCAATCAGCCGCGATCGCGCTCTTAAACAAAATCAATCAAATATTGTCCGTGTTTTCAACTTCGCTCAGTTCACTGACGATTGTGCCCTGAGCGAAGTCGAAGGGCACAATCTCATCTCAAGGCACAACCTCAACGGTGAAAGCTTGGCTGAAGATGCTTCATAGCGTTGGATAGAACAGCAAATCTGGAAAAAAGTAATTGATTACTGCCCAAGTGGAGACGGCGACAGATGTTGCCACGATCGCGAGAACAGGAGCGGTAGAAAGATATCGCAGGAAAAAATTAGCTTGGTTGTTTTCTTTTGCCATGATGCGGTAACGGATGACTGTAGGATTACTTTAGCTTAACGATACCTGCGATCGCTGTTCTCGACCATAAGTAAGGATTCAAACTCAAAGGATTGTTAGATAAGTATCCACTGATTCAGATGGCAGCACCTTCAAAGTCTGATTGCGGAGGTCAGGTTCCAGACCCAGCGCTTCCAGCGGAATCACCCCCAGCAAAGAATTGCGACCACCTGGCAATTCCAAACATTCAAAGGTGCCTTCTCGCCCTAACAGCAAAATCTTGGCATCTTGAAAAATTCGTGCAGTACTGAGTCCGGAAGCAGTGGTCACATTCACTTCTTTGAGTAATTCCAACCCTAATTGAGCAATCACGGCAGCAGGGAGACAGAGCGTTGTTGCCCCCGTATCTACCAACACATCATGCAAAACGACAGACCGCACGTCTGCCGACGAAATTAGCCCTTGAGCAGCTTTTGCTTCATCAATTCGATTTTTGACCGTCAGGGTCGTCAATATTTTCCCCATGGAGTGATCAGTCTTCACAAACATCGTTATTTCCCAAGCCACTCTACCTTAGAGTATGCCAAGTTTTGGGTGATGGCGAAAGACCGTTGATAAAGGCATCGGTCACTCTACATTGCTTGCCAAAATTGAGGGGTGGCGATCGCGCGATCGCCCATTTGCTGGTTCAAATAATCTGCCGCTGACAGTCCAGACAACAGAGCGTTTTCTACCCGCATCCCACCGCACCAATCCCCCGCACAAACCAAAGGCGCGGTTGTTGCAGCCGACCAGTAGCGATCGCTCAAAGGGGTCGCCGGAAAGGAGTAACGCCAGCGATGTACCTGCATCCATTCCGGTGTTGCTAGCCAAGGAAGCAGTTGTTCGGCGGCAGCTTGCAGGAGCTTTTGTCCTACTGGAGACAGGTCGGCAGTGTCTAAAAACTGGTTGGCGAACTCAGCCGTACTTTGCACAACAAAGATTGGTTGGCAAGAAGTACGTCGCTTACTACTGTCTAGACCAATCCAGCCGAGATCGGGATGCTGAACCGCGATCGCCTTCACATCGCCATAGGTTGCCTGCCACTGTTGTAAGCAATCTTCTGAATAACCTGCCATGACTACGATACAGGGATCAAACTCCACCGATCGCAGTGGTTGGATCAATTCAGTGGAAACAATGGTTTTTTCGAGCGGTTCCAATAAAATGACAGCTTGAGGCGCAGGGATGGCAATTAACACAGCACTGGCTTTTAAGGTTGATGCTGCTGCGGCATCTGGCTGAGTGTTTTCGATAGCTAATGTCCAAGTTTGGTCAGATGTCTGGTCAGAGGTTAGCTCCAATCCAATCACCCGCTGGCTAAACCGAAGATCGAGTCCCGTTGTCAGATATTTGGCGATCGCGCTCATGCCGTCGGGGGCAACGTAGCGAGGGATGCGATCAGGGCTTGCTTGCAGGGCGCGATCGCGATTCAGTGTATAAGCCGTATCCGTCCAAACCTGTACTACATCTCTTTCTAGCAAATGCGCGATCAATTCCCTGAACAATTCCCCTTTGGGCGAGAGATAGCAGGTGCCATGATCGGCGCGATCGTGGGGCAGGCGGCGAGTTGCCAACCGTCCGCCCACTCCGCGAGATTTTTCTAGCACTGCCACCCGGTAGCCTGCCTGCTGTAGCTGTTGAGCGCAGGACAACCCGGCAATCCCTGCCCCCACAATCGCGATATCAACATCCAATCTGCTTTACTCCTGAGAAAATACTTTTTTAACCCTATACCGACTTTTCATGAGGCGCGGTAGCTGATTGACTATTTTATTCGCTCTCAAGCTCTAGCTTGGTTCTTTGAGTTTCAAACAGGCGCAACACGAGTAGCCCAACGCTAGTGCTAGCGGCGACTGCGAGCCAGAATTTGTGAGCAATGCTTGCGGGCTGATCCATTGCCCAACCGCCAACCAAAGGACCGACAAAATAACCGATCGCCCAACACTGAGAACTGACTGCCACATAGGCACCCCGCAGATTTTCTGGAGCCAGTTCTGAGACGATCGCAGCGGCAAATGGTTTATAGGTGACGGACGCGATCGCCATGACACACAAAGCCGCCACCCCTGTCCAATATTGATAGGCTGCAAACGTGCCAGTCACCCATAACAAGCAAAACCCAAAGCTAGAAAGTAGCATGGCAATCATCAACACGCGAACACGCGGGACAGCAGCAAACGCCTGGGCGATCGGCAGTTGCGCCACGGCTCCCACGCCGATATAGCACCAGGTAAATAGGCTGGCAGTGCTGGATAGCGATGCGTTGGAATTGGCTCCCATTGCCGGAATAAAATTGGTGAAATAAAGCGGCACTGTGGTTGTGACGAGCGCTACATAGGTGGTGAACAGCAAGTTCGCCAGAATGAACGTGAGCAGGGCTTTGTCTTGCAAGGCAATCAAAAAACCTTGGGTTGGGGTATGGGATTTGGTTGTAGTCTGTCGGGTTTCAGCGATCGCGGTTTGCACCAAAACTAAAAACAGCAGAAAAATTAGCCCACAGCCCAGAAACAGCAGTTCGTGACGCTGATGGGCGATCGTCAACAGCACCCCGCCGCCTAACACGCCAATCCCCACGCCCACATTTTCCGCCACGCTCATGATGGCAAACGCCTGATGCCGTTCTTCTGGCAGCGTCACATCCATGACTGCTGCATCTGCCGCCGTCCAGTAAAAGCCCACACTTAACCCCAGCAGCAAACTTGCCACAATTAGCATCGGTAGGGTTTGGGTAACTGCCAGCACTAAAGACACTAAAACACCCAGTCCAGCGGAAAGAGATAGCGTGGTTTTGCGCCCAAATCGAGGCGAATCTGCCAGTGCCCCGCCGAGCAAGTGTCCGGCAACGCCCGCTAGGGAGCTAATGCCGACGCTCAAGCCAACAGAGGTTGCCGACAGCCCCACCTGATTGACGAATACCAGGGGAATGTAGAAGTAAATCAAGCCGGACGCGACTTGGCACAGCGATCGCCCCGCTGCTTGAATCCAAATTTGCCGATTATCAAGCTGGAGTGTGGTTAGGAAGGATGCTGATGCGGTTGGTGGAGTGTCTAGGGACATGAAGTATACAGATGCGATCGCACCCAACGTTAAACATAGGCAACCCGTTCAGCTTAACGCAGGCATTGATCTGCAATCGCGTTAGTTCCTCACTTCACCCAACCCGCAGTTGGATTTAGGGAGACGAAGAAAAATAGAAATAAAGTCACAGGTAGAGCCTTTTACGTGAAAATTAAAGGCATGAATAAGACTATTGGAGAGTAGCTGTGAATTTTCAGTCTGTTGTGACTGCGTTAAACCAATTTTGGAGCGATCGCGGTTGTCTCATCGTTCAGCCCTACGACACCGAGAAAGGCGCAGCGACAAAAAGCCCACATACCTTTTTGAGGGCACTGGGACCAGAACCCTGGGCAGTTGCCTACACTGAACCTTGCCGTCGTCCTGGGGATGGCAGATATGGAGAAAACCCAAATAGGGTACAGCATTACTATCAATATCAAGTGTTAATTAAACCTTCACCGGATGGTATTCAGGAGATTTATTTAGATTCACTGCGATCGCTAGGAATTTTGCCAGAAGAGCATGACGTGCGCTTTGTGGAAGATAACTGGGAGGATGCAGCGGTAGGTGCGTGGGGGGTTGGTTGGGAAGTGTGGCTGGATGGAATGGAAGTGACCCAATTCACCTATTTTCAGCAGTGTGGCGGCATTGATTGTCGCCCTGTATCGATTGAAATTACCTATGGTCTGGAACGCCTGACTATGTACCTTCAAGAAGTTAATTCGATTTTTGATATTCGATGGAATGACACGCTGACCTATGGAGATGTTTATCTGCAAAGTGAAATAGAAAGCTCGAAATATAATTTTGAAGCGTCTAATCCTGAATTGCTTTTTACGCTGTTTTCTTTATATGAGAAAGAGGCTGAGCAGTTAATTGGCAAAGAATTGGTGCTACCTGCTTTTGATCATGTATTGAAGTGTTCTCACACCTTTAACTTGCTAGATGCTCGTGGGGTAATTTCGGTGACAGAACGCACCCGTTACATTGGCAAAATCCGAACTATGGCTCGTCAGGTCGCTCAGATTCATCTTCAACAACGCGAACGATTAGGGTTCCCACTGCTTAAAAATAAATCCGTCCAAACAGTTTGATTTTCCTAAAAAATCCTCCCAGTGTGGGGCAGGCGCTATTGGGCACGAGGTCATACTGGGAACTCAGGGAGCCTGTTGGTTTCCACTTGTTTGGCGATCGCACCCCGATATACGCTCGTATAGTGATTGGGCGCAACATCGCCCGTGTAGTGAAGAAAAGACCAGTTTTGCCCGACATGATGAAACGCTGTATTCCTAGTTTTAGAAGGCGGCACTTCTGGCACCGAATCCGC
>CASBQE010000477.1 GCA_949127665.1 Synechococcales cyanobacterium PMM_0083 | reverse complement strand
TTGATCAGCCAGTTTACACCAGTGCCGACTGCCGCATTATTCTCACCCCACGCAATTGCCGCGATGTTTATGCCTATTGGGAACTGTCTCAAGCAACGCAAATGGAACTAGAACTACAGCGCGATCGACGAGAGAAGCTATCCATTCGTCTATGCGATGTGACGGGTATCAACCCCGATCGCCAGCCACCCCATAGTATTCGCCAATTTGAATTTGATGCCCGTGCCCAAGATGTACATTTGCCGATCGCGCTGGATGATAGAGACTATCTGGTGGAGTTGGGCTATCCGATCGCTGGCAACCGCTGGGTGAAACTAGGGCGCTCTGAATCGGTGCGCGTACCTCAATGTAGCCCTGCTGAAGAGAGTTCTCTAAGAACCAGTAGCGCGACAATGCCTGGATCGACGATAGGGGGAATATCTCCAGCAAGCGATCGCGCTCTGATGCAGCCCGCCCAAAATCTTAGCCAAATTATTTTAGAGCCGCGTGGTGCCTCAAAAGCCTATACTGCGTGGAACCTGACGGAATTTGAAAAAAATGCTGCGATCAGTCAGGGTGGGCGAAAATTGGCGCTACGTCTCTATGATGTGACTAACATTAGCTTGGATTATCAACCGCCTCATAGCGTTTACGAGTATGAGTGTAGCGAGGCTGACCGCGATCGCCATTTATCCATCCCAGCCAGCGATCGCGATTATTTAATTGAGTTAGGCTACGTCACTGACGAAGGACGTTGGCTAAAACTGGCGCGTTCCAACTCAGTTCACCTGCCATCCGACACCAGCCTCCCAATAATCTGAGCCTTGACTTGTTTTCAGCATAACCAACAAGGGGCTTGTGCCCCTTGCCCTGATAACCATTGGGGCTAGTGCGGAGCGTTTAAGAAGCGACCCGCAAACTTCATTACGTCACCCAAATCGGTATTGCCATCTTGATTGCCATCCAAAAAAGCACTCAAGAGCGGATTTCCACCACGACTGCCCGGAGTAGGCGCACCCATGTTGAAAAAATTCATCACAATAGGCAACATCGACGGCAGCATGGTTTGAATCATGCCCGCGTTCATGCCAGTTTTTTGAGAAATGCCATTAATTAGCTGTTGTTGCATTTCAGCAGGAATCATTGATTGCAGGGCTGCCATGCTGGAATTACCGCCAGATGCTTGACCCATCATGCCACCTAACGGAGTTGAACCTGCAAATTGACTGATCATCCCAGCGAGTTGAGACGTCCCGCCCGCAGCGGTTGCTTGTTGCTGTAACGCGGGACGCAGAGCACCGCCAACCGCCGACATCAAGGATTGAGTGGCTGCGGCATCTAATCCATTTTTGCCAGCTAGCTGCTGGACTGCGTTGCTCATGGAGCTTAGCCCCTCAATGCTTGCCTGTTGATTGGGGTTGTTAACAGCGCTCAATACGTCGAAGAAAAGTCCCATAGTGTGATTCCTTAATTAGTGTTAGATCGTTACAGCTTCATCCGAACTCAACGGTAACCGTCGCTCAGTATTGTGTCGGATTATTGGAAGGCTGACAAGCGATCGCGGATACCCATCCAATATGAATATCGCCTAAATAGGAATTTTCCCGATAACTTAATCTTTTCTCAACGAAAAGAGTTGCTCGAAGAAACACGACAATAGTGGAGAAACTTAGCGGCAGTTTCCAAGATTGCTGTAAACGCCTCCAGTGGTATAACAGCTTAGAGTTTGTGTGGGCTTCCTTGAGTTAGTGGTCGTTGAGACAGAAGAGCCATAGTATTGATTACGTTTTGCCTTTTCTCTAAACTTGCGCCCCCATTCAGCACACTCTGCTTCTTTTTCGGGGTTGCTACCAGTTTGAATCATTCTGCAAGCGCCAGGAATGCCTACCACTTTCGATTCGGGAAAGGTGTAGGCATTGAGTTCTTCTGCTTGACCTACTAAAGCCGAGGTTGAATGCAATGTAACCGCTGAAGCCGATATGAAGATAGCGACGAACTTCGTCAAAGTGTGTGGGTGTTTCATAGGGATCTAGGTGGGAGAAGGTGAGGTGAGAGATTATGGGTTTAAGCTACCCATTTATCTCCCTGTTCTTACGGTTATATTCAAAGTTCCGCAATCCTACGATCTATCTATAGACATACTTATTTGCACGAGCACGAGTTTATTGAGTTACAGGCTTCAGCAAGTTAAGAAACTTAAACTAGCAGCGGAAATTGCCTAGTAAGTCGCGGCGAATCCATCCTTGAGCGCCGCTCTTGGGAAATTTGACTTTGACCCATTCGTAGCCATTGCGATCGCTAGCGATCGCAAAGCCGTCTACATTGCCATCCACACTATTGCCACGCAAAACGACCACGCGATCGCCTGCAACACCATAGTGGGGTGATGAATACTGGGTTCCAGGACCACTGCGGACATTAATTCGAGCGCCAGAGCTGCTGGCGCGCAGTTTCACATCACAACCCGTTTGAGATTGCGACATTGCAGGCATCGGATTTATTCCAAATATGGCTATGGCAGCAGTCATTGCAAATACTGACTGAATTTTCATCAAGTCCGTCCTTTTTTTATTAGTCAAAAAGAATGAGTTGCCTAAACAATACAAGAGATTGGGCAACAATCAGGACTAAGAAAAGTGAACTCTAAAGTTAGTTTAAGCCGATTACATGTCAGTTATCTATTCGCCATAAAGCTATGCCGTGACAAGAACGGAAGAATATTGCTGTAGGACTTGTTTTAGGTATTGCCCAGTGTAGGAGTTTGGGTTTTCTGCCACGGTTTCTGGAGTGCCGACGGCGATCAGTTCGCCACCGCGATCGCCGCCTTCAGGTCCCAAATCGATCAGCCAGTCGGCGCACCGAATTACATCCAGGTTGTGTTCAATCACCAAGATCGAGTTACCCTTATCCACTAAGCGCTGCATCACATCCAGCAATTTGTGAACATCGTAGAAAGACAATCCCGTGGTGGGTTCATCAATCAGGTAAAGAGTTTTGCCTGTCGCTCGTCGCGACAATTCCGTTGCCAGTTTTACTCGCTGCGCTTCCCCACCAGACAGTGTGGGAGCCGTTTGCCCTAGCCTCATGTAGCCTAATCCCACATCTGCCAGAGTTTGCAGCCGATTAAAGGCTTGAGGGATATTTTTGCAAAACTCAGCCGCCTCTTCCACGGTCATGTTTAATACATCCGCAATGGATTTCCCCTTAAACTTCACCTGCAAGGTTTCGCGGTTATATCGTGCCCCTTTGCAGACTTCGCACTGTACATAAACATCGGGCAAGAAGTTCATTTCAATCACGTTTACGCCTTGACCAGCGCAGGCTTCGCAGCGACCGCCCTTGACGTTAAACGAAAATTGCCCTGGTTTATAGCCCCGCGCTTTCGCTTCGATCGTTTCGGCAAACACATCCCGAATCACGTCAAACACACCCGTGTAGGTGGCAGGATTGGAGCGGGGAGTCCGCCCAATCGGCGACTGGTCAATCACAATCACTTTGTCCAGAGCGCTTAATCCATCAATCCCATCCATGTCTTTGGGAAGCGGCACTTTACTGCCAAAGTGGTGCTGGAGTGTGGGGTAAAGCAGTTCGTTGATCAGGGTTGATTTGCCAGAACCGGATACGCCAGTGACGCTGACTAATTCGCCTAAGGGAATTTCGACATCAATATTTTTGAGGTTATTGCGGTAAGCATTGCGGATTTTAAGCGATCGCCCATTGCCCGTGCGACGCTCTGTTGGCGTAGTAATCACCTGGCGCTTTGACAAATATGCCCCAGTTAAAGATTCTGGGGCATTCAATAAATTCTCAAAGCTGCCTTCGGCAATGATTCTACCGCCATGTACGCCGGCTCCCGGTCCAATATCGACCAGGTGATCAGCCGCACGAATGGTTTCTTCGTCATGTTCCACCACAATCAGAGTGTTGCCGAGATCGCGCAGACGAACCAGCGTTTTCAACAGGCGGGCATTATCTCGCTGATGCAGCCCAATACTGGGTTCATCTAGCACATACAACACGCCCGTCAGCCCGGAGCCAATTTGAGTCGCAAGCCTAATCCGCTGGGCTTCACCGCCAGAAAGGGTCATTGCAGCGCGATCGAGGGTGAGATAATCTAGCCCCACGTCCAGCAAAAACTGAAGTCGAGCTTTGATTTCTCTTAGCACCAAATCGGCAATTTGCGCCTGACGGGGAGTCAAGTTCATTTGATTGACCCGGTTAAGGCACTCGCGAATAGAAACACCCGTTAGATCGGTGATGCGATATTGCCCAATCCGAACCGCGATCGATTCGGGACGAAGACGCTTACCAGCGCACACTTCACAGGGCTGATCGACGAGGTACTGCTCTAGCTTTTGCTTATAGGTATCAGAGTTTGCCTCTTGATACTGGCGTTCCAGAATTGGCAAAGCGCCTTCATAGCGTCGATTGTAGCCTTTGCCTTCTCGATAGCGAGAGTCTACATCAATCCAGATCGGATCTTTGGAGCCATGCAGCAACACATGCTTTTGCTCGTCGGTGAGTTGCTTCCAAGGCGTTTGAATATCAAAGCCGAATGCTGCTGCGACGCTGCACAGCAACGAAAGGTAGTAGGTATTGTCTTTATCTGACCAGGGCGCGATCGCGGCATAAACGGGTAACTCTGGCTTAGGAATCACCAGTTCTGCCGAAAACTTGCGGTGCATTCCCAACCCATGACAGGCAGGGCAGGCACCATAGGGCGAATTGAAGGAAAACAATCGCGGTGAAAGCTCTTCCATGACTGCGCCATGTTCGGGACAGGCGAAATTTTCCGAGAAGACGAGGGGACTGGGAGCTAGAGGTTCGGGGTCAGGAGAATCGCCGTAGCTGCCCCCTTTCTCAGCCGCTCTCAGCGATTGCCCCACCGGAAACGCAACGACATTGCTGCCCTCTTCCTTCTTGTCTCTTCCTTCTTCTTTCTTTTCTTTTCCCTCTTCTGCCAACACATCAATAATGGCGATTCCTTCAGAATGCTTCAGGCAAGTGTTGAGGGAATCCACTAGGCGTTCTTGAATGCCTTCCTTTTTGACTAGGCGATCGACCACGATTTCGATCGTGTGCGCCTGATTTTTATCGAGTTCAATCGAGTCTTCTAGTTCGCGCACTTCACCGTTAATCCGGACTCTGACAAAGCCCTCGGCGCTTAGGCTAGAAAGCAGCTTGCGGTGGGTGCCTTTTTTGCCGCGAACCACGGGAGCGAGAATTTGAAAGCGGGTGCGATCGGGTAGTTCCATGACGCGATCGCACATTTGGTCAATGCTTTGGGGCGCAATCGAGCGATCGCAATGGGGACAGTGAGGCTCGCCAGCACGTCCATACAGCAGTCGCGTGTAGTCGTAAATTTCGGTGACGGTGCCCACCGTAGAGCGCGGGTTGTGAGACGTAGATTTTTGATCGATCGAGATAGCAGGACTCAGCCCCTCGATCGCATCCACATCAGGCTTATCCACCTGACCCAAAAATTGACGGGCATAGGCACTCAGCGATTCTACATAGCGGCGCTGTCCCTCCGCAAAAATTGTGTCAAACGCGAGAGATGATTTGCCTGAACCCGAAACGCCCGTAAACACAATCAGGCGATCGCGGGGCAACTCTAGATCAATATTTTTCAGATTATGTTGCCGTGCGCCTCTGATCCGAATCGTACTCAGCGGAGCGGGGAAAACAGAACTCTGACCGTTTTGAGAATTAACGGCTGAATCATCTGAATCATTTAAATTATTCCGGCGTTTAGGCATAGAAACCGAAGCACACATTCCTTAATGATTAATAGATTCTATCGTCTCTGCCCGACATTGCACCCTTTTAGCCAGAGCAGACTATGCTCCAAGTGTGGGCAAATAGACTCAAGTTGAATGATAAGTTTAAGCGTTAACTATCGAAACATTCAACGGGAAACAAATGCGTGTGCCTATCAACCCGATCGGCAAATAGAAACAATTTGACGAACATTTTTACTACTCTAAACTAGCAAAGAGTTAATTGTTGCATAGGTGTTGATATTTTAGGTTGAGCGTAGGGTTTACTGGAAAAAGGCATAATCATCAAAAATATTCGTTGGAACTATGACCGATTTACGCGAAACAATTGACCTGTCAGAACTATCTGATGAAGCACTTCTAGAGATTTGTAGAGCTGCTGAAGTAATTGCCTGCGAATGTCCTGGTTATTTAGCACGGTTGCTAAGGCAAGTAAGAACATTTCGCGCATATACGGTCGATTGCATTGAGCAGTTTCCATCCGATGCGGAAACTCATCTTTGGCTGGCAGATCGGGCTACACAGGTTGAAGATATTCTTTTGCAAACCATGATTGAGCTAATGCAGAAAGAGAATTTGATTGACGACGCTCAGCAGGTTTCATTGGACAAGCTGTCTGAACGGGCACGGGCAACGATGCTGAAACAGGTTGGAATGTCGTAATGCATACGACAACGGCTATGAGGGTTGTCTGCTAAATTAATGGCAAATACCAGTTACTTTTGCCTATCCTGGAGTTAATGAGGGTAGAAATGAGAACTTTGAGTTCGACTTATCTGCAATAGATTTGATTAGGAGCGATTAAGTGATGGGCTTGGGAGATATTGTTCAAAAAGCGATGTATTTGGGAGTCGGGTTAGCCTCTTTAGCTGGAGAGAAAGCGACCGAAAAATTGGCTGAACTGCGATCGCAAGCGCAAAAACTGGCTGATGAAATGGTGGTGCGCGGTGAAATGAACACTGAAGAAGCCCGTCGTTTTGTGGATGAGATGGTTAATAAAGCTCAAAATCCTCCTGTAGAAAGTTCAACTCCTAAACCTGCAACCGAGCCTCGTAAAATTGAGATTTTGGATGAGGATGAATCAGCAGCCCCAGATTCTAAGAATGTGGATGAAATGCGTCGTCGGGTAGAAGAGTTACAAGAAGAGTTAAAAGACCTACGAAACAACTGAACCTCCGGCTTTATCGGGTTTTTTGCAGGTTTTTTACGGGTTAGATTTTAGGCTATGATGTCCATATTCATTTTTGTTTAGGATTTTTCAAATTGCATGGCTGGATAATATTTGGTAATCGCTATCTTGCAAACGCATTCTGAGGATGCACTTCATTCCTCAAATGTTCCTTTAAATACTTAAGTGTTCTTTGAAATAATTGAAATAGGTCATTATGGAAAGTTGGTCGCAGGAGTTCTCTGAAATGATGCAGATGTTGGCAGAAGGGGTTGACCAGTTGGTGACGGATGTGACTCAGCAAATTGATAAGGCGATCGATTCTTTTCTCGATACATCAGAAGAGATTGCTGAGCAGTTGCACAACACATTTGAGCTTGAGATTGAACCGCATATTAACGATTTTTTTGAGCCTCTTTTAGAAGTGTATCTTGGGTTTGAG
Organism: Synechococcales cyanobacterium PMM_0083; assembly: GCA_949127665.1. GTDB lineage: Bacteria > Cyanobacteriota > Cyanobacteriia > Leptolyngbyales > Leptolyngbyaceae > ULC077BIN1. Next base: position 6,098 of record CASBQE010000477.1, on the reverse strand, counting down.
CTTGCGGTTGAAGAAACGACTCAACCGTTTACCCGGACGGTAGAACCGATGCTAAATGATCATACTGTCTGTATTGGTTGCCACAACTATCATGGTCAGGCATACAACGGGGTGATGCTGGTTTGTGGAATGCATCCTTCCGGTTGGGAAGATGAGAAATGCCCCGATTGGCAATCAACTTGGAAGGAATAAATACAAACTTCAAGCTTAAGTCGATTTACGCCACTTCAAAGCTTGCTGTTCTTTTTCTCTAATAAAACTGTCTTTGCCGTCCATGTAGCTTTCCCGATCATCGGGATATGTGTTAGCTAAACTGCGCTTTAGCTGGCTATACTGCTGTGCCGCTTCAGGATGGGCGATCATGTAATCTCGAAAGGCTAAATGGCGATCGCTTTCCGATGAACCTTGCTCAAAAATATGAACATGGTGAGTTCTAACGCCTGTTGAACGATGCTTGCGAAAAAATCGACGACCCACAATGCCAAACTCGCCCATTGCCTCATAGCCCAATGTTTCCATTGCTGCCTTCCGAGCATCCACTTGGGCAAGATCGTTCACCTCAACCAAAATATCAATAATGGGTTTGGCGTAGATATTAGGAATCGCAGTGCTGCCGATATGATGGATTGCTGCCATTGGGTCATTTAGAGCAGCAGTAATTTCTTTTGCCTCTTCGACAAAAGCATCTCGCCACGCTGTCTGATGGGGCACAACTTCTACTGTCATAGATTGATTTAATTCCAAGCGCCATTCTGCATGGGGTTACTCTCACCACTGTAAAATAAAATTTTTGTGTTCTTGCGACTTGCACTATTTCTATGACACACTTCTTTCGCCCCAATGTAGAAGCGATGACTGGCTATGTTCCTGGAGAACAACCGAAGCCTCGAACGACTATTCTCAAACTCAACACGAATGAAAACCCTTATCCGCCTTCCCCAGCCGCAATGGAAGTATTGCGGACTTTGGATGGTGAGTGTCTCCGGCGATATCCAAATCCTTTTGCCAATGACTTTCGCCAAGCAATTAGCGACGTGCTGGAGGTTCCACTCGATTGGATTATTGTCGGCAATGGCAGCGACGATATCTTAAATATCTTGGTGCGTGCCTGCGCCGAACCCGGACGCAGCGTGGTTTATCCCACGCCAACGTATGTGCTATATCGCATTTTGGCAGAAATTCAACCTGCGAACTTGGTCGAGATTCCTTATTACGATGATTTTCAGTTGCCCACAAAGGAACTGATTGCAGCAAAGGGAGCCATCACCTTCATCGCTTCGCCCAACAGTCCTTCGGGTCATGTGGTGCCCATCGCAGATTTACGAATTTTGGCATCAGAGCTTGCGGGTGTGTTGGTAGTTGATGAGGCATACGTTGATTTTGCGGATGAAACAGCATTATCACTGGTGAAAGAATTTGACAACGTAATCATTGCCAGAACCTTATCTAAAGGATATTCTTTGGCAGGTCTACGGTTAGGCTTTGGAATTGCCAATCCGAATTTGTTGAGCGGTTTATTCAAAGTCAAAGATAGCTATAATGTGGATGCGATCGCGTGTTTAATGGGTGCCGCCGCCATGCGCGATCAAGCTTACAAAAACGAGTGCGTGGCTAAAGTAAAAGTGTCTCGTGTCAAGTTGCTGCACGATCTCAAACAGCTTGGTTTTCAAGTGCGCGACTCGCAAACCAACTTTCTGCTGGCAACTCCACCCAAAGGCAATGCTGGAGAAATTTATTTGGCACTAAAGGAACGCGATATTCTAGTGCGCTACTTCAAACAGCCTGGACTGAATGACAAACTCCGGATTACCGTAGGCACTGAGTCACAAAACCAAAGCCTAATTGAGGCGCTGATTCACTTGGTGTAAAACTGCTGTACCCGCAAAATGGCTTGGCATAGTGCCAATCAAAAATGACACAGTGGTCAGATGGCTTTAATATTTGCGCTCTTGGGGTTGAAATTGGGTGATTGTGACGGGCATATATTGAATGTCGATACCTGCGGGAGAGTAGTAGGTGAGAGTGTGTTTGAGGAAGTTGGAGTCGTCGCGATCGGGGTAGTCTTCCCGTGCATGGGAACCCCGGCTTTCCTTCCGGTTCAGAGCGGAAGTCAAGATCATTTCACCCACAATCATCAGGCTACGCAGTTCTAAGGCTTCGATCACCTCAGTGTTCCAGTCTTTGCCTTTGTCATCCAACCGCACTTGGCTATAAAGCTGTTGAATTTCTTTGAGCTTGGTCATGCCTTCCTGCATAACCTTTTCTGAGCGAAACACGCCGCAATATTGAGTCATGCAGTCTTGATATTGCTGTCGAATTTGGGCAATTCGGTAAGTGCCAGGTTGGTCAATCAACGCCTGGATTTGGTTCGCGGCTTCGGTGAGATAGTGGGTTTCATCAAGGTCAGGCAGTTTGCGGGTTTGCACATAGTGAGCGATCGCTGCCCCCGTCCGCCGCCCATACACCACACACTCCAGCAGCGAGTTACTGCCCAAGCGGTTCGCCCCATGCACCGACACACACGCCGCTTCTCCTGCCGCAAAGAAAGCTTCCACTAACTCATCGGCACTGCCGCGTACCCGACCATCGGTGTTGACCGGAATGCCACCCATGGAGTAATGCACCGTTGGGCGAACAGGCATTGGCTGATGCACGGCATCAATTCCCAGTAAGCGATGGGCTTCTTCCCAACAAAATGGCACCCGGCTCATGATTTTTTCCTTGCCCATGTGACGCAAATCGAGATAGATAAACGGTCCACCCGCACTGCCATCGGAATTCACCCCGCGTCCTGCTCGAATTTCTCGCACCATTGCCCGCGAGGTAATGTCACGGGGAGCCAGTTCCATCCGGCTGGGTGCATAGTCTTCCATGAATCTGCGCCCTTCATGATTAATCAGATAGGCACCTTCGCCTCGCACCGCCTCCGAAATCAACACGCCCACCGGATACAACCCTGTGGGATGAAACTGAACGAACTCGATATCTTCTAAGGGCAACCCAGCTAGTGCCGTCATTGCCAACCCATCGCCCGTGGAGGCGTAATCGTTGGAGGTCGTGTTATAAACGCGCCCATAGCCCCCGGTGGCAACCATGACGGCTTTGGCACGAGCGATCGCCAATTGTCCATCCAGCAAGTGATACATCACCACGCCTTTTGCCTGCCCCTCTTCCAGGATCAGCCGCGTCACATACCATTCATCGTAAATAGTGACTCCATACTGCATCAGGTTGCAGATGAGTTCGTGCAGAATGGCGTGTCCGGTTTTGTCAGCAGCGTAGCAGGTGCGATTGTGGGAATGTCCGCCAAAGGCACGTTGGGCAATGCGTCCATCAGCCGCACGGGAAAACAACACGCCCATGTGTTCCAAATCAATTACCACATCGGGCGCTTCACGGGTGAGAATTTCCACTGCATCTTGATCAGCAAGATAATCAGAGCCTTTGACCGTATCGAAGGCGTGAGCTTCCCAGCTATCAGTTGGATCGGCGTTTTGCAGGGATGCCGCCATACCGCCCTGTGCCGCCACTGAGTGAGAGCGAATCGGATGGGTTTTGGCGATTAGCCCCACATTTAAGGTTGGATTTGTCCGAACGATTTCCAGGGCGGCACGAGATCCGGCTAATCCGCCACCGATGATAATTACGTCGTGTTCAAACATAAGAAGAGGGGTTAGGGAAAAGGGCACAGGGAATAGGTTTTCTCAATATCTGAAACCTGAAACCTTTTTTCAGGCGATAAAAATGACAAAGTTCCCTACAGAATTCAGGGAACTTTGAATCATTAATGCAGCTTGAGTAGCATGAGTGACTATGCGATTCGTGAACCGTTAGCGAAGCTTTCTACAGAACTCTCTGTAGGAATCGCGGTCGCTAGGGATTTATCCAGGAACTTGAGCCGCTCGTTGACTTGGAGTCGCGATCGGTGTAGTCGTTGTTACCTTCTCTACAGCAGGATCAACCTCAGTCAGTTCAATGTGATTTAACAGGGTTGTCACAAATGCGAATAGCAAAAAGGGAACGGTTAGCACCAAGATTAGACCCACAATTGCGATCGCAAAAATGGGTTTACTCGCTCCCATTAATGCCATGGCAGCAGACAGACTCAGGAAGATGACCATTAGCCAAACAATAATCTGACCATAGATATCACCAAAGGACAGAGTGCAGTTCATCCGGTACTTTGATAGGTTATTCATAATTGCCTTTAAATTTTTGTTAGTATGACGGATTCTAAAGTCTATTAACTCTAAGTTAAAACGCTAATGGTAGCGTGAATGATTTTTCAATCATTTTGAAATGTTCGCAACATAGCTTTACGTTTTGCGGCAGTTTTCAAGTCTAGGAGCCTTCTTAAAAATAGAGTCTCTCTACTTTTGCTTAATCCAATTGATCGAACTCACCACGTTGAATGAATCAGGTTTATGTCTCTTCTACCCTCTTTTGTGATTGTATTTGATACGAGTGCATTGCTAGCTGGCAAAACCCGCGAGTGGCAGCAATTTTCTCAATTGGGAGAGTGCTTGGTTACTGAAGGAGTGTTAGAGGCAATGAATGGATTCTGCGATCGCGCTCCAGAACCCGCCATTGAAGCCACTGCCCGTGAGTTTTCTCGATTTTATCCCACGAGCGGCTGGCAGGTGAGTTTGGCGATCGCCGAGCATCCGTCGCTCAAGCCTGCCGATGGACATAGCCTCAGTCAACGGGCACGGTTGTCTTTAGAGGTGTTGAAGTGCGCTTATGGAGTAGCGCGGCGACGACGCGATAGTTTGGTGATTGTGGTTGCCAATGATCAACCCATGCTGCAAAAGATTCAAGGATTGAACACCAAAAATTTGTGTGGGATTCCCTTAGCAGCGATGATGCAGTGGAGTCGGACTCAACGTCGCCCTGCTGCGGTTGCTCATTATCTACAACTGCTGCGATCGCCTGAAACTGCTGCTTCACCTGCCGTCAATCGCCAAGCTGTTAGCCCCAAACCTTCTATTTATAAATCTACTTATAAACCCACAGATCGGCTGGCTACGGCGACTACTTCGGTTATTCCTCGCGCTCAAACTCGGACAACGCCTGCACGTCGCAAAATACACTGGTCGCGCTGGTTGGCAAATATAGTAAATTTGGTGGTGGTCGTCACTGCGATCGCGGTGTTGTGGCGGTTCATCAGCCCTGCTAGTTTTAACCAATTGTGGCAAAAAGTGCCGATAATCGGCAAACCCGTAGAATAATCAGATAACGAATGACGAACTGATAGCTATGAAAATGAAGCGTCTAAACGGACTGTTTAAGGTGATCTTGATTGTGCTGTTAATGGGAACACCTTTAGTAGGTTGCACTGGGACAGGAGGAAAAATCGCCGCTGGAACTCCTTCACAGGCTAGCCCAGCGAGTATTCCCAGCCCTCAAGCTAGCCCAGTTTTGAATTCTAAACCGCCTGCAACTCTGGTCAGCAGTTTGCAGCAAGATCTCAGCAAGCAAACAGGCATTCCTACCAACAAACTAAAAATGGTAGAGTCCAAGCAAAAAACCTGGTCAGATGGCTGCTTGGGGTTAGGCAAGTCAGAGGAAATGTGTTCTCAGGCGATGGTGCAGGGCTGGCAAGTTACGTTTTCTGATGGCGGCACGCAGCGCTGGGTTTATCGCACCAATGGATCGGGTAACGTATCTCGACTAGAAATGCCTATGGCGCAGCCTAAAACAGTTCAACCCAAGGGATAAATGGTGTTTCAAGCCTATCGAGAACTGCGGCAAGAAGTGGAAGCGCTGAGTCAGGCGATCGCCCAAGGTGGCTGCAATTGCGCTCAGTTAAAAGCCGCTTTGATGCATCTGCAAACCCTTTTTCAAACCCAAACCCAGTCTCTAGAGCTAGATGACTTAGATCCAGCACTGGCGCATCAGGTGCAATCCTTCAACGTCGAAATTGACAAACAACTGCGCTTACTGAGTATGGATGCAATGTTTTTGCAGGCGGCAAAGCAGGTAGCAACTAGAGAGCAACGGTTAAATCAAATGGGCGATCGCCTCACCCTCTTACTCCGATACTGCAATGGCTTGCTAGAGGATCAGTCATGATGGTGGGCGATCGCCGAACTCACAGT
>CASBQE010000476.1 GCA_949127665.1 Synechococcales cyanobacterium PMM_0083 | reverse complement strand
GGGCGCGGGGGAAAGGTCGTCGGTATTCGTTTCACCGGGCACTTTGAACACGGTGACAGTGATTGCTTCAGGCAGCTTGGGGCGGCTGGTGAACCAGTCAGCGTTTGCCCAAGAGTCCATCACTTGGTTAGCATTAGCGTTGCTGGTAGCCAGTTCTTGAATGTCGTGGAAGGCATCGTAGACGAGCATGGTTTTGCTGAGGGCAGCAACGGCGGTCGCTGCTAGCTCTGCATCTGGTGACTGGAGTAAGTCAATCAGGGCATGGACGTTGTAGCCCCCCATCATGGTGCCCAAGAGTTCCACGGCTGATTTAGGGGAAACCAACGGACTGGTGATGTCACCTTTGGCGATCGCGGTCAAAAAACCTGCTTTCACATAAGCCGCTTGATCCACACCAGGCGGCACGCGATCGCGCAGCAGTTCCACTAAAAAGGTTTCCTCACCCACGGGCGGATTTTTTAATAATTCACCCAGTTCAGACATTTGTTGAGCGCTCAATGGCAAGGGTGGAATGCCTAGAGCAGCGCGTTCGGCAACATGATTACGATAGGATTCAAGCATAAAAAATCTCTGAGAGAGTGACCGCGAATCGTGATTTACATCCATTCGCACAAGATTGCATCAATTGTTAAGCGTACCGCTTGGGCGATCGCCTTTGTAGTTGGGATTGATACGAATAGCCTGCTATCTCTATTCTAAGGAGGATTGATCATCCTCAACTATCTTGTTAACACTCAACCAACTTATTCATCGCTTATATCACCATGACGGATCGAGCGAAAACTATTGGATTGAAAGTGCGTTGAGACACTCACTTCAAGCAACTCCCAGACTGATAATATTCGTTAATCAGGTTTTTTGATTAACCCTCTACTGGGAGCGATCGCCATGTCAGCAAAGCCTTTGACCGTCGATTACCGTCAGGAAGCGGCACCGTTGCAGATTTTGCCCAACATGCCGCTCTTGAGCAGCCATCAATCAAGCTGGAACACGATTATCTCGCCCATCATCGTCAGCCTGCGTGGGAACTGCCGGAAGTGCATAGTGGAGGGAACGTCATCTTCATTCCGCTCAAGTATGAAACAGCAGCCGTAGAAATTGCGATAGAAGGGCAACGCCAAACGATGCGATACGAGGTGAACAACTCAACCAAAAGCGGGTTTGGCATCCTGCCTGCCCACTTGCTCCATGAGCTAAATTAGAACGTTGAGGTTGAATTTCTGTACTGCTACCTGGAGCCAACCGTGCTGGCTCAGATCGCCCATGAGTCGGTGAATCCCGATCGCGTAGAACTATCCCTGGTACTCAAAGCAGCCGATCCGCTGGTGTATCAGATCGGTCAAGCACTCAAAGCTGATTTAGAGATCGATGGCATTGGTCGTCGGTTGTATGCCGATTCGCTAACCACAGCGCTGGCGGCTCACCTGTTGCTGCACTATTCAACCCGCAAACACAAACTCAAGGCGTATGACGATGGCTTACCAAAGGACACGCTGAACCAGGCGATCGACTACATCCACGCACACTTGGGCGAAAATCTATCGCTGGCAGACATGGCGGCTACATTGCACATCAGCCAGTACCATTTCTGTCGGCTGTTCAAACAATCGACGGGCATGAGTCCCCATCGCTACCTGATGCAACAGCGGCTCGATCGCGCCAAGCAACTTTTGAGGCTCCCTGAACGAACGGTGACAACCATCGCGCTAGACTGCGGCTTCGCCAATCAGAGCCACTTTGCCAAATACTTTCGCCGCCACACCGGAGTTTCACCCACCCAATTTCGCAGAATGTAGTGCGTCTGCGGTCTATACCCGCGATTGAAGCCATCCTGCCAAAGTTTCAGAGGACTGCACTCAATCCGAGATGCTGAACAAATGGGATAAAGTCTTTATCCGAGAACAAGAGAGTATGATTTTCCGCGATGCAGAACGTAGCAATCACGACATCGATTGTTTTCCGAATCGTGATCCCTCGTTTTCTGAGCGCGCGAAAGTGCTCAGCGCTTTGAATCGCCAAATCTGGATTGAGCAAGTTGAAAACGGTTAGAGAGGTGAGTAACTGTTTGGCAGTGGTGTAATCCGCGTCATGCCGAAATCCCTGCAAGACCTCAACTAAAATCAAATCACCCACTGCCACGGGTTGGTTGCCTAGCAACTGATCGAGCCGATCGACCTGTGGTGTCGTTTGACCGTTGAAGTAATCGATCCACACGCTGGGATCTACCAAAATCATCCGTTGGTTCTCAGTGTCTCCAGATCACCGTCCCAAGGGAGTTGCCCCCGAAGGTCGCGGATGGTTTCCTGCCGTTTCATCTGAATCAAGGTTTTCAGGGCAAGTTCGATGACTTCCTGTTGAACCGTTAGCCCAGTTACTTTAAGGGCATCTGCAACTAAAGCATCATCAATCTCTACGCTAGTTTTCATGGCTTTAGCTGAATGGGAGCTTTGGCTCAATTGCTCCATTGTAAGTTAAACAATTTCGCCAGATGTAGCAAGATTGTGTCTGCGATCGCAAGAAAATGTGCGACTTCAGTTTGCACCGTCGCTAAACTCTTCAGTAAATTCGGTTCAATCTATCAAACCAAGTGCATAAATCCATGAACAGCAACTTAAGAAGATGTAAGGATTGGGAACCAAAAGCTAGTCTTTTAATTCCTAATGTTGCTGGTTGGGGTTTAAGCAGATCGCGAAAGATACAAACAATTTCCGGTATCACAGCTTTATTGTTAACGCTTGCCATACACTTTTTAGGAATAAGTCCTGCTGTTGCAGGCAATGTATCTGCATCGGCGTATGACTTTGGAGTGAATATGGGCATAGCATCATGGCATGCTAGCGTGCAGAAAAATGACATTGCTGTTCGTGGTATGAAATATGCTTTAAACGATGCAAAATATTTATCAGCTAACGGTATACCTATTAATACTCAAGACCTTGCAGGATTAATAGGTAACCCGCCTTCTAATTTGCATGATCGTTTAGTAGACCTCCGTCAAAATTTTGATAGTCAAATCCGTAACACTTCTGGAAATCATGCAAATATCTATCTGCTTGGTATGCGTATTGGGCTTGCCGAAGGTCACAGTGCACTTAGACAAAACTGGGCGCGCGCTTTAGAATACGCACATGCAGAACTAAAAAATGCAAGAGCATTAATAATACAGAACTTGAACAATTCGCAAAATGGAGTAAATTTGGGTTTTAGCCTTTCACCTCTAGATGAGGCACTCACTTTTACGCAAAATCTCAATTACGCTCAAGGAGATGCTTACAAAAAAATAGTTAATCTTCGTACTAGTTACGCAGACTTTATAAGAAGATCCAGTCTTCGATAAGTGAAGATTGGCTGTTTAATACACTCGTTCAACTGTTATGAGCAGCGCTCGCTCTGTATCTGTTGACTACTGAGGAGCGATCGCTTTTTCTATCGTTGGTGATTGAGCGATCGCACTTTGCTTGTGAAACCCGATCGATCTGCAAAAGTTTGGGTCGTGATTTTTGTGAGGAGTGCGATCAAGTAAAATGATCTGATTCTCTCATTCATTGCCAGCCACCATGAGCAACTACATCCTGACCCGCATTGAAGCCATCCAGCAAGAACTAGAAATGCTGAAACAAAAGGTACTCACTCAAGAACAACGCGATTCACCCAGCGGAGTTTCTGCTGATTCCGCCAAACCTCAGCTTCGAGGCATCTGGAAAGGTTTTAAACTCTCAGATCAACTTCTAGAAGACGCAGAGCGATCGCTTATTGCCAAAGACTTCAGAGAAGGAAACAATTGATTTGTGGACGTTTTTGTCATCGATACCCATGCGCTGGCTTGGTTTTTCGCTGAAGATGCTCGCTTGTCGCCAAAAGTAGACGGCATTTTGGTTCGGGCAGAAGCTAGTACGGCTCAAATTCTGATTCCAACGTTAGTTCTAGCCGAGCTGACCTTGATTTCTCAAAAGCAGAGAGTGCCGATCGCGATTGCTGTCGTCCTTGAGGCAATTCAAGAAACTACCAGCTTTATCATCGTTGATTTCGATTTCTTAGTGTTTCAGACTTTTCTTGAACTTCCGCAAACCTGGGATCTTCATGATCGCATCATTGCAGCGACTGCAAAACGATACAGCGCAAAACTCATTACCAGAGATCAAGTTCTTCGCAGTTCAACCACCATTGAAACAGTCTGGGACTAAAAACACGGCGATCGCTCCCAGCCTATTGAAACACAAAAGTGCGATCGCTTTTTTATAGTTGCTGATTGGGCGATCGCGTTTCTAGTTGAATTATCTACGTGTAGAAAGTGCGATCGCTTCTCACCGTTGGCTTGGGCGATCGCACTTTGCTTGTGAAACCCGATCGATCTGCAAAAGTTTGGG
>CASBQE010000475.1 GCA_949127665.1 Synechococcales cyanobacterium PMM_0083 | reverse complement strand
TGGCAAGTTCTTCAGTGTTGGAGTATGAAAATAGTCGAAATCCCTACCCTATCAAGCAGCAAGCCATGAGCCGTTTACTTCAAATGGCTCAGTTAAGGCAAGAAGTAAACGAAACAATTCAACAGAGAGCCGAGCAATTAGAACAGAATGGATTAAAGTCACTAGATGCCTTGCATGTTGCCTGTGCTGAGGCAGTCAATAGCGATTGGTTTGTTACCTGTGATAAACGGCTGATCAATCGATGTTCAGGGTTGACAATGAAAGTGATAAATCCAGTCAATTTTGTGTTGGAGATGAGCAGTAATGATCCAAGTGAAGAGTGAACAGCAAGTTTTACAGGAAGGATTACAGGTTCTTTTAGCCAACCTGGAGCCATCCAAAGTCGCTCGGTTTTGGGCAGCTTGTAATGTGGGAAGTGGAGATTACTTGCAACTCAAGGATGAGCTTTTTGGGCAAGAATCGGTGAAAAGTTTATCTGCCAAAATTTTAAAGTTTCAGAAATCGAAGCCCAAAGCTTGACCACTCCAACGGGGTAAATACGGTTAGGTTTTTGATGTTATAGCCATAGTCAGTCAGTTTAGGACAAGGGGCTTAAGCCCCCTATTACCTGATGCGTTAATCTACGTCCTATCATTTGTGGCTACAGCTATATGACAAGGGTGAGCGATCGCGGGTTGGAGAATGCGATCGCCCTAGATTATTGATGACCGCGATCGCGGGTAGAAAATGCGATCGCGGATTTGAAAATGCGATCGCTCCAGAAGCTCATTGATGAGGGCGATCGCTCAAATTATTGATGAATGCGATCGCGGTTGAAAATGCGATCGCCACAGAGACTTATTGATGAAAGCGATCGCGGGTTAGGGATGCGATCGCCCCAGATTATTGATGACTGCGATCGTGGGTTAGAGATGCGATCGCTCCAGAAGCTCATTGATAAACGATCGCGGGTTGGAGAATGCGATCGCCCTAGATTATTGATGACCGCGATCGCGGGTAGAAAATGCGATCCGCAGTATAGAATGGGTTTGGTTTGTTTCACGCGATCGCTCCACAAGCTCATTGATAAGCGATCGCGGTTTGGCAATGCGATCGCTTCATCTTGCAAAAAGCTGCGATCGCTATATTTTTATTCACCATACAATCCGGGAACACTTTACTCAAATAGGTATTGCAGCCCTTCATGCAATAGATCGAAACCCGCGAAGCTCAAGCAGCCCAGTGACTTTGGATTTTAGCCCTATCATCGGGCTTAACTTTGCAACGCGCTAAAGTTAGAAGCAGTACTCGTCATTCTTTCTTCACCCATGACTGCCACCCTTAACCTCATCCTGGAAACGCTAGACAACCAAAAAATCTCTGCCCGATCGCCTGAGTTTCCCGACTGCATCGCAATCGCAGATACGAGAGAAGCCGCGATCTCCGCCATTCAGCTGCAGCTACGTGATCGCTTGAAAACAATCGAATTTGTTTCCATTCCACTGCCGATCTCAGCCCCACCTGCCCACACCTTAGCCAACTCAGTTGGCGTATTCAAAGACGATCCCTACTTCGCCGAAATTCTGCAACGAATGCGGAGCGATCGCGAACTAGAGTCTGACAATCCTGCCTACACCTAAACCGATGACCCTCTGCGTTCTCGACAGCGACCATATTTCCCTCATCCTTCGAGGTCATCCCCAAGTCACCAACCGCTTACACGCTCTAGATTCCGCACAATGGGCAGTCACCGTTATCTCTATCCAGGAAATCTTTAATGGTTGGATTGTGAACCTTAATGATCCACGGTATCAAGATCGCCAAGTCGAACTTTACACCCGTCTTTGGCAGACTAACCAATTTTTTCAACAGGCTCAAGTTTTGAATTTCGATCTAGCTGCCCAAAAATGCTACGATTCTCTGCGCTTAACCTGTCCTAATCTCAACAAGCGGCGACTGGAAAAAGATGTCAAGATTGCGGCGATCGCACAGGTCAATCAAGCTATTGTGGCTACCCGCAATCAACGTGATTTTACTTTAGTGCCGGATCTCCAGCTAGACGATTGGACACTCTGAAACTTGCATCAGACTTTTCACCAGTCAATTGCTTTCCTTGAAAGAGTGAGATCGCCCCAGATTATTGGGTAAGAGCGATCGCTCCAGAAGCTCATTGATGACCGCGATCGCGGGTTAGAGATGCGATCGCCTACAACTAGCACACTCCTAAATCTAGGACTATTTTAACTAGCTGTTAATAGATTGCTAGAATGCTGAAAGAGATTGCTGCCAAAGGACGTTTTCTATGTCGATTGTTGTGACTCTTAGCCCAGAATTAGAAGCTCTACTGCGAGATAAAGCCGCTCAGCAAGGTCAAGATGTCAGTCTTGTCGCATCAGAAATGCTAGCTAACGTTTTAGAGTGGGAAGAACAAGATTCAGTAGAGGCTATTGAGGGCATTCAGAAAGGATTAGATGATTTTAAGGTAGGTCGGTTTCGATCTTTTCAGGAATTTACTGAAGAACAAAGCCATAAGCACAGCCTGTCAGCGGACGCATGAAGTACGGCATCGAAATTTCAAGTGTGGCAGAAGCTGAAGCAGACAGCGTATTTCTCCGACTATCCCAAGTGATGTCTTCTGCTCAGGCAAGTCAATGGTATTCAGGGTTGCTTCAAGCCATTGAGTTTCTGTCTCACATGCCGAAACGGTGCCCACTTGCACGAGAGAATGAGTACTTTAGCCAAGAAATTCGGCAGTTACTCTACGGAAAAGGGCGCAACTCGTACCGCATTCTTTTCACTATTTTGGCAGAGCAGGAAGTGTCCACAATTCGCATTTTGCATAGCCGTCATAGCACGCAGAAAACTCTAGGTGAAGACCCAGAAACCTAATGGCTGCATGAGAATGTTATTGCAATTCGCTGATAGATTGGGACACCGTGTCAGGTTAGCTAGGAGCAGTGCGATCGCTCCAGAAGCTCATTGATGACCGCGATCGCGGGTTAGAAAAGCGATCGCTGAAATCTTGTATAGAGTTGCCTAGAGCTATAATTTGAAGCAGATAATTTCAGGCTAAAAGCATGACTACAGTAGCGATCGTGCTTATCTCTGATGCTAGCGGTGAGAAATCCTATCGGGCGATCGCGGGAGACAAATACTCTGTTGGCAAAACGGCGGGGCAAGCCTTAGACGCATTAACTATCCAGCTCGGTGAGATTGAATTTAGTGCGCTGCTGGTCATTCAAAGCTTCCGCCCAGACTCATTTTTTAGCGCCGAGCAACAAGAAAAGTTATCAGAGTTGATGAACTTATGGCGGGTAGTCAGAGATCAGGGGCTGGAATTGCCACCAGAACAACAAGCAGAGTTAGATAGGTTAGTTGAAACTGAATTGAGAGCAGCAACAGCCCGCACTGCCGCATTGATGCAGTCAGGAAATTCATGAATCCTGATTATCCTGCGATCGCGGAACGAGCCAACCATCGTTGTGAATACTGCCAAGCTCCTGAAATAGTTTTCAATTTTCCGTTTGAAGTCGAACATATCATCCCCATCTCACGGCAAGGTGAAAATGATCCAGCGAATCTAGCTCTTGCTTGCCGCTGCTGCAATCTCCGTAAAGGAACTCGTATCAGCGGCACAATACCTGATTGCAACACTGAAGTTCGATTCTTCCATCCAAGACAGGATCAGTGGAGTGAGCATTTTCACGTAAGCATTGAATCTGGCAAGATCACAGGTACGACCTCGGT
>CASBQE010000474.1 GCA_949127665.1 Synechococcales cyanobacterium PMM_0083 | reverse complement strand
TAAGTTGATAAAACGTTCTGCATATGGCTTTAGAAATTTTGAAAACTACAAAAATAGATGTTTGCTTACTTGGCATTTTAATTATTAGTTTGGCATACCAAGTAAGGAAGAACCCAATTTCCATTGGCGGGTTATTTTCAATCGGGACTTCATTTGCTGCTGACGGGCATCTCGTGACTAGCCAAGATAATTTTTTAAGACTATTTCCGCAACAATCTCAAACTAATGTAAATATAGGTTCGATCGAGGTAAAACCAGGCTACGATCCCAAACAAGTAGTCGAGCAATTAAGAGCTTATTTACCTAGCGACGAGATTAAAATACTAACTAAGCAAGAATATATTGCTGCTGAACTAGCATATTGGAACAATGAAACTCCGATTGGAATAATTTTCAATCTCGGTGTAGTCATGGGATTCATTGTCGGGATAATTATTGTCTATCAAGTCCTCTCTACCGATGTAAATTCTCATATCCGAGAATATGCCACTTTTAAAGCAATAGGTTATAGCAATACTTATTTACTTGGGATCGTCTTTGAAGAAGCATTAATTCTGGCAATTTTTGGTTTTGTGCCAGGCTTTATCATGTCGCTGGGACTTTATCAACTCGTTCGCATTGCTACTAATTTGCAGCTCGCGATGACTGTATACAGAGCAGTTCAGGTAATGATACTGACTCTAATCATGTGTATGGCTTCTGGTGTAATAGCGACTCGTAAAGTTCAAGCTGCCGATCCTGCTGATATGTTCTAAATTAATTGATACTTCGGCTTACTTCGACTTCGCTCAGTACGAGCTGCTCAGTACAAGTAATTGATAATTAATAATTAGGTCTGACTATGGAACCAGTAATCTCTGTTACCAATCTCGATCATTATTTTGGAAAAGATGAACTTCGCAAGCAAATACTATTTAATATCAATCTCAATATAAATCAAGGTGAAGTTATCATTATGACTGGGCCATCTGGTTCTGGCAAAACTACACTTTTAACTCTTTGTGGTGGATTAAGAGCGGTGCAATCGGGAAGTTTGAAAATACTAGGAAGAGAATTATATGGTGCTTCAGCAAAGCAACTAACGATCGAACGTCGCCATCATGGTTATATCTTTCAAGCACACAACTTACATAATAGTCTGACTGCGATCCAAAATGTTAAAATGGGCTTAGAATTACACTCAGAAATCTCGGTGCAAGAAATGGATGAGCGATCGAAGAAAATGTTAGAGTTGGTAGGATTAGGAGAGCGAATCGATTACTATCCAGATAAATTATCTGGTGGACAAAAACAACGAGTGGCGATCGCCCGGGCACTTGTGAGCCAGCCAAATATCCTGCTCGCTGATGAACCAACTGCTGCACTCGACAAACAATCTGGACGCGACGTGGTGGATATAATGCAAAAATTAGCCAAAGAACAAGGTTGTACGATCTTGTTCGTCACCCACGATAATCGGATTCTCGATATTGCCGATTCGATCGTTTATCTAGAGGATGGCAAACTAGCAAAAGCACCGGATTTAGTAACAATAGATTAGCATTCCCGATCTATTTGGAAGTGGCTGCTTTTCGATCTGTTTCATGCTTTCTCTATTACGAAGTCGAAGTACGCCAACGAAAACCCGTAGGAAAACAATCTTGCCTCTATTCAGTTGACCCATTTCATCGACACTCTTGCTCGCAGGTATGCAGGCTTTTGTCTCTGGTAAACCCTAAACTCGGCTGGGCAGTCTGGATTGTTTAATTTAACGTTATAATATTAGTTCTAGCAGCAAAGGTTGCTTACGGAACATTAAAAATAGTGATATATCTACCTCTTAAGATATTCACATCTTAAACCTAAGATAGATGGTAATAACTCCAGATCATGAAATGATTAAGTCATGAAAAAGTTTTTTTATTCACCATTAGAGTAAATGAAGCCATTGACAACAAAGATTTTTATGAATGGCTGGTAATTCAATAATACTATTGACCAGTCCCATAAACTCAACATACTAGAGGAATCATCATGAAAATCAACATCAAGAGTTTCATCTCTAAATTCCAGCACAATTTAACAAAATTTATTGGTGGATTATTGATACTTGCTTTAGTTTGGCAAGGTGTCGTTTTTGGCCCAGAACCAGCGACCGCATCGCCTCTATTCGCCACCAGTGCTGCTAGTATTTCTAAGCAAGTAACTGGTAAAGCAGAAGAAGTAAAAGGCTCTGCTAAACAAGAGATTGGGAAGGCACAGTCAGCAATGGAAGATCAAACAAGATCGGTCAAGATGAAGATTAAAGACGACTTGACTGAAGCAAAAATTGCAGTTGAGGCTAATAATTCCAGAGTCAAAAACACTGCCGATAAAGCTACTACAGCAGTGAAGAACTTTTTTGGACAATAGTTTTTTTCGATAAAAACATCGACAATTTCTAGAACCTTAGCATACTAAAGGAAACACCATGAGTACGACAATTGACAATTTCACAAAACAACTCCATGATAATTTAGAAGCGATTGAATCCCGGGCAAAATCGCTGAATGAAAGCGTTCAATCTGCAACGAAAAATACTGAAGCTGAGCTGCAATCGAAACTCGACGAAATGAAGACAAATCTAGAAGCTAAGAAACAACAATTTGATGAGTATCGGGCAAAGCTCCAAACTCAATTCGAGGAAAAAGAATCTGAGGTGAAGTCGAACGTCGAGGAATGGAAAGCGAGTCGCGAAGTGAAGAAACTCGAACATCGAGCCGATAAAGCTGAGGACTATGCGAATACAGCGATCTTATTCGCAATGGCGACGATGGAAGAAGCTGAAGCAGCTACTTTGAAAGCGATTTGCACCAGATTAGATGCAACAACTGCTGCGGAAACTACGCACAAGTAAGACAGGATGAAACTAAGCAAGGGAGGACACGGCAGTGCCGTTTCCCTACCTTGATTAATTGTAGAAGGACACGGCAGTGCCGTTTCCCTACCCTGATTAATTGTAGGAGGACACGGCAGTGCCGTTTCCCTACCCTGATTAATTGTAGAAGGACACGGCAGTGCCGTTTCCCTACCCTGATTAATTGTAAGGACATGGCAGTGCCGTATCCCTACTTTTTTATGAGCGGAATAATGACAGTTATTCCGCTCTTTTCGTTTGATATAACATCTCCTTAAAGCAATCAAAAGGTAGAGATTGGGCTTGGAAGTTTGTGTAAACATTAAGTCAAAAGGTAGAGATTATATTGATAGTTTCTGTTAAAGTTTAGTTGACGGTGCAAGAAATCAAAGTTGAGACTAAATCGAAGCTCGACGAGATGAAATCGAACGTCCAAAGATAAAAAACAAATCAAAAATTAAAAATTTTGTCTCTCATGCGGACAAATAACAAAGGAAACAAACTCATGTCATACACACATACGATTGTTGGTCATTTTCCCTCCCATTCAGAAGCAGAAAGGGTCGTATTGGAGCTGCAAAAAAAAGGCTTTGATATGCAAAAGCTCTCGATAATTGGCAAGGACTACCACACCACTGAACACGTGCGCGGATTTCTCACCTGGAAAGATACAGCCAAAGCTGGAGCCACAGGAGGTGGTTATTGGGGTAGCTTCGTCGGAGGTTTATTTGGCATTTTAGCCGGGGCTGGAGTGCTGTTTATTCCGGGAATGGCTCCGATCGTCGTTGCTGGGCCCATTGCTGGGGTGTTGGCGGGTTGGTTGGAAGGAACGCTGGTTGGTGGCGCCGGTGCTGCTGCTATCGGAGGACTGGCTGGTGCCTTGGGAGGCTTAGGAATCCCGAAGCATGAGGTAGTGAAGTACGATACTCAAATCCAAGCAGGCGAGTTCATTATCCTTGTGACAGGTAGCAACGAGGATGTCAGTCAGGCGAAGCAGATGTTAGACAGAATCAGTCAGGAAATGAGTATGTCGATCGCAGTCTAAGACTTTGAACTAACACCAATAGGGGAGTATTTCACTCCCAAGAGTCTGTCAGGTTGATGAGTTGAATGAAGGCGATCGCACTTGGGGTCAATCAGTGGCTTACGTGCGATCGGCAACCATAACCCTCCTGCAACTATTGAAATCGAGGAAAACTTTCATGCAGATTCAAATTTTAAACTCGAATGCTCCTACAAACAGTCAGCCGATTTTGCATCAGCATGGTCGAGAAATTCAGCCGTTTGGCACACTCCGAAATTTGCCGATCGCGCTTCCGACTCTTGCTCGTTCCGAAAGCTGTGAACAACTCAACCAAATTTTAGCAGACAGCCTGATTCTCTACAGCCTCTATAAAAAACATCATTGGCTGATGCGCGGCCACACATTTTATCAATTGCATCTTCTGCTAGACAAACACGCGAATGAACAATTAGAGTTAATTGATTCGATCGGTGAGCGAGTACAAACATTAGGTGGCGTGGCGATCGCCGATCCGCGCCATGTGGCAGAAGTGACAAAGATTGAACGTCCTCCCAATGGTGTCGAAGAAGTTCCAGTAATGCTCTCGCGATTGCTAGAGGCACACGAATTAATCCTGGGTGAAATTCGAGTAGCAATTACCAAAACTGCTGCAAATCGGGATGATGGAACGAACGATTTGTTGATGAGTGAAGTGCTGCGGACGAATGAATCGCAGGTATGGTTTATAGCCGAACATCTGGTCGATACACCTCTCGTTCGCAGCTAAATCTTTGTCAACTTTGTGACATCAGATAGGGAGGGTCGGCAGGGGCGCACGACCCTACAAAAACCTCGTTTTCCTGAGAAGAAAACAGCCCTCTCATGCTCAATTGCTTTTTACTACTCTTTTACAGGAATCATGATGGTGAATAAAATGGAAATGACCAATAAAATTGAAATCAACAAATCTGTGTCCCGCGAGCGATGGGGTGAATTTTTCGATCAGTTTACCGATGGCAATCGCGGACGGCGTATTTCGATCGAAATCATCGGTTCAGAAGTCGGTGACGCAGAATTGATTAAGAACGCACCTCTTCATGCCATTATTTACGATCGCCCTGGCAAAGGAGATGATTTGGTGATTGAAGTGGGCAAAGATGAGGTGACTTACGCTCACACGATCGATTCACCAACAGAAGTTTTAACGGGACAAAACTCACTGGGTGTGATGGTAGCGCTTCGGATTAGTGACGCTGCTGGGACACAAACATTGATCGAATTACAAGTTAGTTGAGCTGGTTGAATAATCCTGAGTTCAGCTTAAGCTGAACTCCTTATAATATAGAGGAGACGGCAGTGCCGTGTCCCTACCGCGATTAATTGTAGGGACACGGCACTGCCGTCTCCTAATTTCGGTTAATAATTCCGATGCAACCGGAAACGATATCAATCCAAAATTGCGATCTGTGCGTGGCAACCTCTAAAATCCTCAAGCCCCCGCATTTATCCGTGGGGTCAATTCTTCAATTCTTCAATTCTTCAATTCTTCAATCTAAAATCGATTGACGCTTGTGTATTCTCAACAATTACTCCATCGAGCATCCGAATCACCCGTTTTGTCCTGGCGGCGACATCGACATCATGGGTGACAACCACGATCGTTGTACCTTGTTGATTTAATTCTGTGAGCAGATCCATAATCTCTTGAGAGGTTTGAGAATCTAGTGCTCCAGTTGGTTCATCCGCCAAGACTAAGGCTGGATGATTGACGAGGGCACGCGCGATCGCCACGCGCTGTTGCTGTCCGCCTGACAACTGATTGGGACTGTTCTGGAGTCGATCGCTCAAACCGACTTGTGCTAATGCTTCGGTAGCTTGCTCGATCCGTTGGGAGCGATCGACATCGGCATAAATCATCGGTAGCATTACATTCGCCAGTGATGTTAGCCTTGGTAACAGGTTGAACTGCTGAAACACGAACCCAATGTATTGATTGCGGATATCTGCGAGTTCATCATCATCCAGCGTCGTGAGATTTATACCTGCTAAGAAATACTCCCCACTGGTGGGACGATCGAGACAACCAATGATATTCATCAGTGTCGATTTTCCCGAACCAGAAGCTCCCATAATTGCTACATATTCGCCCTGTTCGATCGACAAATTAACGCGCTTGAGCACAGGAACATCGATCGCTTCCAAGTGATAGGTTTTTGTGATGTCTTTAAGTAAAATAATGGTTGCCATAGTTATTCACCGTGTAGTGCCAAGATCGGGTCTAATTTAGCAGCATTGCGCGCAGGAATACCGCCTGCTAGCACCCCAACAATTAGCGAGAGTCCAAACCCCACCACCACTGACCACAAGGGGACAACAAAGGGAAATTTGAATAGTGTGGCGGCAGTAAAAGCGAGGGCTATACCCAACCCGATCCCGATCGCACCGCCAATACTAGAAATAACGATCGCTTCCATCAAAAATTGGTTGAGAATCGCCCCGCTAGTTGCGCCGACGGCTTTACGCAGACCGATTTCGCGCGTCCGTTCCATCACCGAAACCAGCATAATATTCGCGATGCCAATACCACCCACAACTAGGGAAATTCCGGCGATCGCACCTACCATCAGCGTCAGTGACCCCATAATGCTCGTAAAAGTCTTAATGATATCCACTTGATTGGTGACGCGAAAATCGTCCTCTTGAGGCGGGCGAATATGGTGGCGCAGCCGGAGTACATTCGTCACCTGAAATTGTGCCGATTCGAGCTGATCGGCATCGCTGGATTCTAACAAGAAACCATTAATCGCCACACCTGTCAGGGCATTGTTACCGACAATCTCGGCTGACATATTAGTCAGCGACAGATAAACCCTGTCATCCATATCTTGCGGCCCCACAGACCCTTTAGATTCCATTACTCCTATCACTTTGTAACGTTTGCCCCGAATCCGAATATCGGCACCGATCGCATTTTCCGATGCAGCAAACAAGTCATCTCGAACTTTGGAACCAAGTACCGCTACTGGTTTAGCTATATCCAAATCCTGCTGACTAAAAAATACCCCTTGTTGCGGCTGGATATTGCTCACCCTTGGAAAGTTCAAATCCGTGCCGATGCCAGTTGTAGAAATGTTGACATTGCCACGCACCACCTGGATATTAGGGCTATATAAGAAGGCTGCAACGGCTGTAGCAGCGGGGACTTGTTTGGCGATCGCCTGAGCATCTTCCCAGGTTAAGGTACTAGCAGAACCAGCCCCTTGACTGATGCCGCCCGTTCTCGCTGATGCTGCTAAGACTTGTAGGATATTGGTGCCCAACGCCTCAATTTTTAACTCAGTCGCTTTTTGCACTCCTTGACCGATCGAAGTAATTGCAATCACCGAAGAAATACCAATAATTACGCCTAGCATTGTCAATCCACTGCGGACTTTATTACTCCACAGGGTTTCGACTGCCATGAGGAATATTTCAAGCAGTGAGATTCTGCGTTTGTGGCGACGAGATGGAGGCATCAATGACTTTGGAGAACGCCTTGTTTTCATAGGAGTTTTTCAGATTGAATAAAGCCTAAGCCGGAATGATATAGAGGAGACGGCAGTGCCCATTGGTGTCAACTTAAGCTTGAAACCGTTATAAATCTCGCTTTTATCGGAGGCCAGATCCCCCTAAATCCCCCTTAAGAAGGGGGACTTTGATCGGATTCCTGTCCCCCCCTTATTAAGGGGGGCTAGGGGGGATCTGGCCTCGGCTGTAAACAACAGTCTCTGATAGGGTTTGACCTTAAGTTGACACCAATGGGCAGTGCCGTTTCCCTACCAGGATTAATCGTAGGGACACGGCACTGCCGTGTCCTGATTTCTAGATCGCAAAAGCTACCATCAACCTCCCTTGATCCCAGAGACTTTGCGGGTTCCGGGTGGAAAACTGAGCAAAACCCGTTCGTTCCCAGTTAAACCAGACTTGACCTCGGTTTTGTCATTGACAGTTGTCCCAACCACGATCGGCGTAAATACCGGATCTGCGCCTGTTTTCGCCACGAATACACCCTGAACGGCTGTCTGTTGAACGATCGCAGCAGTCGGCACAATCAGCACCTGAGTCAGTTCTCCGGCTTTGAAATCGATCGTTACATTCATTCCCTCGTGCAGCAGTCGTTCGGTGTCAGCGACGGCTACTTTCACCTCAAAACTGGTCACGTTTTGCTGCACCAAGGACTGGGTAGCCACTTGCGTCACCTTGCCCTCAAAGGTTTTGCCGGAATAGGCATCCACTTTAATTACCGCCACCTGCCCGACGCGGATTTGGGCAATGCTGGCTTCCGCCACCTGCGCCACGATTTCATTTTTGGATGCCAAAGCCAGAATTGAAGATGATGTTGCCGAAGTCACTGCACTACCTGCTGTGGTTGGGGTCACAAATGCACCAGGATCGGCATATTTGCGGGCAACAATCCCCGCGAAGGGGGCGCGAATTACGGTATCCTCAATACTTCGTTGGACGATCGCCTCCGCACCTTGGGCGGCCATTACCTTGGCACGGGCTTCGGCAATATCTTCGGGACGAGAACCCGCTTTGAGTAAATTCATCGCCTCTTGTCGCTGTTTGAGGACGCTTTTGGCTTGGGCAATATCTTCGGGGCGCGCTCCGACTTTGAGTAAATTCAATGCCTCTTGCCGCTGTTTGAGGATGCTTTTGGCTTGGGAGATATCTTCGGGGCGCGATCCGACTTTGAGCAAATTGAGAGCTTGTTGGGCTTGCTCCACTTGTGCGATCGCACTATCACGAGTCGATCGATCCGTACTGAGAGTTTGTTGAGAGATTGCTCCCGCTGCTTGTAACTTTTGATTGCGGCGCAAATCTTCTTCAGCTTGCCTGTAGGTGACTTGGACTTTATTCAGGTTGGCTTGGGCCTGAGCGATATCCTGCGATCGATTCCCCGCAATTAGCTTGTTCAAACTGGCTTTGGCTTCATCCACCTGAGCTTGCCCTTGAGCGATATCCTGCGATCGATTCCCCGCAATTACCTTGTTCAAACTGGCGCTGGATTCATCCACCTGAGCTTGAGCTTGAGCGATATCCTGCGATCGATTTCCAGCATTTACCTTATCCAAATTCGCCTCAGCAGCAGCAAGGTTGCCCCTAGATTGGAGCAATTGCCCTTGGAGGTTCGAGTTATCCATATAGGCAACCACCTGCCCTGCTTGGACAAATTCACCTTCTTTAACTAGCAACTGCTTCAAGACACCAGAGGTTTTGGGACTGACATTGACCGAACTTTCCGGTTGCACAGTGCCATTCGCTGACACCAAAATCGTCAGATTGCCCCGCGTAACTAATGCTGTCTGAATCTTGCGCTGCGCTCGTTGCTGAGGTGCCGTCACTAATTGGTTATAGGCAACATAACTGCCAATTCCAGCGATCGGAATTGCTACCAGCAACCCCATCAGCCATTTGTTTATTTTTAGCCGATCGATTCCTTGCTTTAAATTCAAGCTAATACTGAACATTTTCACCTCAAATTACTTTCGGTGTAAGGGCGATCGCTTTGATCAAATAGAGTTCAATACGGTTCACTCAACATATTTATGCCCCGGAGATCCCCCTAAATCCCCCTTAAGAAGGGGGACTTTGAGGGCATTCTTGTCCCCCCCCTTGTAGGGGCGGTGCCCCCGTGCCCGCCCTGGTTAGGGGGGATCTGTCTTAAGTGAACCGTATTGGAATAGAG
>CASBQE010000473.1 GCA_949127665.1 Synechococcales cyanobacterium PMM_0083 | reverse complement strand
AGCCGACTGACGCTAACGCTGTTACTCGTCACGTTGGGCAGTTTAGTCGGGTTCTCCTTCATCTTAGGTAAGGCTCTAGAGCAGTTTTTTGTCAAAGAAGCTGAGGTGATCTTGCGACGACAAGCCGAGGTTTTGGCAACCCAAGTTCCTGCCCATTGGGATAGCACAGCCACCATTCGCCAACTGACAGACCTGATGAGCGAACAGGCGCGATCGCAGGTGACAATTTTTAACACGGCAACCGCGACTCGGTTAACCAGTCAGGGCGTGAATCGCGGTCATGCCGTTAAACTTCCCCAGAATTTTATTCTCAAAACTCTGGCAGGAGAACCGCAAGCCGGACGTTTATGGATTGCCACCGATCCTCAGAATAGCTGGTGGCTTTACAGCACTGTGCCCATCCGTCGTTCTGATCAGATTGTAGGGGCGGTATATCTGACGATGCCGCTCCGTCGCCCCAAACGGTTTGCTGAGGAGGTACAGGGATTGGTGATGGGCACGGCGATCGCGGCGGCAACCGTCGCCGCCACCACGGGCTTAGTTTTATCTCGCACCTTAACCCAACCGCTGCGAGTGTTACATCAACAAGCGCAACGGCTTGAGGCTGGCGATTATCAGGCTCGGTCTGCCCTGAAGGGACAGGATGAACTGGCGCAACTGAGTCATCTGCTAGATCAAATGGCAGCCAAACTAATGGAAACTCTGTCTGCCCTGCAAGCCCAGGAAACTGCGCGACGGGAGCTAGTTGCCAATGTTTCCCATGATTTACGGACTCCCTTAGCGGTGCTGCGAGTTGAGCTAGAGGCAATTCTCGATGGTGTTGTGACTGGTGAGAAAGCACAAGTTTATTTGCAACGCGCCTGTGGTGAAATAGATTACCTAACTCGGCTTGTAGGGCAATTATTGCTACTGGCAAAAGCAGATGCGGGACAGCTTCAGGTTCATCCTCAAGCCGTTTCAGCGGTGGCGATCGCCCAAGAATGCGTGTATCGAATGCAGCCTTCTGCCATGCGAGCCGGATTAAAGCTGGAACTCTCCGCAACTTCTACAAAAGTAGCCGTGTGGGTTGACCCAGAATTGACCGGACAAATGGTGTTGAATTTACTCGACAACGCTATCAAATATGCGCCTGAGAGCCAAGTCGTTTGTCTGAAGGTGTTGCCAACCGTTGAAGCGGATCAACAACAGTATGTTCCCCTCGAAATTCAAGACCAGGGAAGAGGGATTGAAGCGTCTGTGTTGCAACGCCTGACAGAGCGCTTTTACCGGGGTGACAACGCCCGTCCCAGAGGTGGAATGGGTTTAGGCTTAGCGATCGCCCAGCATGTTTGTCAACTACAAGGCGGCAAGATGCAGATTCAAAGCCAGTTGGGTCAAGGAACAGTCGTCACCCTTTTGCTACCGATCGCGACCTGACAACGCCTGTTCTGTTGACTTTTTGGCGATTTGGGCAAAATCGTATGTGGTGCCACATTCACTGCCCGTAATCGCTCCGGTGGCACCGCTAAAGTCACAACCTGCCCGATTCCCATTACGACATACCACGAGACGACATCCACGCCCTTGGGTGGGAACGCCTTCAAGTAGTCAGACTGCTTTAGTTCTGCCAAAATTTGGTCAAGAGTTTTAGACTGGTCGTGCTTCAGAAAAATCGTGAGCAAAATTGCTCCATCCGGAACCCCTGTCTCTGGATTAATTTTGATCGTGGCTGAACTTTGATCTGGAGCTTGAGCCGCGATCGTCACATTACCAGAATCATCTAAAGCTGGCACTTGAGCGATTGTGATTGGTTCTAACGCCGCTCGATTGGGGATTGAGCGATGGTACTCATTGAGCCAACATTGATGGAGGCAGCAAAAATCCCCATCAAAACAATCAAAATCAAAAACAGGCGCTAATCGTTTTAAGCCTTGTTGAATACCATTCACATCACAGATAAAGCTTGATCGCTCCTAATCTAAACGTTAGGAGCGATCAAGGTAAAGCCAATTCGTTATCGTTGACTATGTAGTTGAACTAGCATTGACCGACTTTAGGTGAGCTTTCCGCTTTTTAAGCACTGTGCCAATTACACCAGAGGCTAGCAAACCCAGCATTGTAGTAGGTTCAGGCACGGCGGCGGTCGATTCAAAGTTGTCGGCTGTAAACTGAGGCAGAGCATCAATCGCCGCCTGTCCAATCGGTTCAGTGAAACGTGCAAGGATCTTGAGATCGGCAGTATTATCACTCAAATCCGGTGAATAAACCAGTCGGTTTACATTAAGGACGCTGTTGAAGTAGACGAAGAAACCTGCGCTAGGGGTCTCGATTTGAGCCGCGATCACATCGGCAGAGACTACCGCATTGAACGGGGTGGTTGGGTTGTTATCGTTGTCACTGTCTTGTAGAACGATGGCATTCAGACCGCTCGATGGCAAATCTGCTGCCAACCCATTGAAAAAGAATAGATTTGCTACCCCGAAAGCACTTGAATCAAAGGAAAATTTATCTTCAGCGATCGAGAAATTGGGAATAAACAGTTCATTCCCAACAACCTGCCGCCCAGGGGTTGTTAGTACAGAGCTTCCAGCAAACGGGTCAGTATCAAACCGAAAAGTTGCCGCGTTAGCTGCTACTTGAAACAGCGGTGTAAACACGGTGCTAAGCAAGGCTGCTGTCCAGAAATGGTTCATAAAAGTGTCCTAAATAGAAGCTCCAAGGATTTATTCGTTTTAAGAGCTAGAACCAGATTGAGCAAAACTCTTTAAAAATGTGTGAAAAAATCAGCAGAAGTTTGGCATTCCTATGTTCACATCTGAATTGTTACTGTTTTATTCACTGTATTAGCACTAGAATTCTTTTGCAACTTCATGGCTTAAAAACAGATGAGTGCTTTCCGGGTTGGCGTTGCAGGTCCAGTGGGTTCAGGCAAAACGGCGTTAGTGGATGCGCTGTGTAAGGCATTACGCGATCGCTACAATCTTGCTGTCGTCACCAATGATATTTATACCCAAGAAGATGCTCAATATTTAGTCCGGAGTCAGGCGTTGAGTCGCGATCGCATTGTAGGGGTAGAAACGGGCGGCTGTCCCCATACAGCAATTCGGGAAGATGCCTCTATGAACCTTGCCGCGATCGAGGATATGGAAAAGCGCTTTGTAGACTTAGATTTAGTGTTTGTGGAAAGTGGGGGCGATAACTTGGCGGCGACCTTCAGCCCAGAACTGGTGGATCTCACCCTATATGTGATTGATGTGGCGGGTGGCGACAAAATTCCGCGCAAGGGGGGACCGGGCATTACCAAATCTGATTTGTTAGTGATTAACAAAATCGATTTGGCTCCTTATGTTGGGGCGGATTTAAACGTGATGGAACGCGATACCCAAAAAATGCGGGGTGATAAGCCATTTGTTTTTACGAATCTCAAGACATTAGTGGGGCTATCTGCGATCGTGGAATTCATTCAGTTTCAAGGAAACTTTGGTGTTCTTGCCCCACAAAAATGATCCCAAAGCGATTTTGTATATTAAAACACAATATTTCCTGTCGTCTAGACTCTAGTATCTCAGGAATATTACTGAGTTGACTATAGGCTCAGTTTCATACCGCTTGGGAGGAGTCAGTAGATCTTATGACAGGACAATTTGGTCGGCGTGAATTTATTATTTTAGGCTCTACGGTTGCAGGCAGCGTTTTACTAAAAGCTTGTGCGAGCAGTACGCCTACCACATCGGCTTCACCGGAAGCTTCACCGGCTGCATCCGCAGCGATGTCAGGCGATACGATTAAAGTAGGGATTCTCCACTCCCTCAGCGGCACGATGGCAATCAGCGAAAAAAGCGTCGTGGATGCTGAGCAGCTAGCGATTGAAGAAATCAACAATGCAGGCGGTGTTCTGGGCAAAAAGATCGAAGCGATCGTCGAAGATGGCGCGTCGGATTGGCCCACCTTTAACGAAAAAGCGAAAAAGCTGATCGATCAAGACAAAGTGGTTACCGTCTTTGGCTGCTGGACTTCTTCTAGCCGTAAAGCGGTTTTGCCAACGTTTGAGTCTAAGAACCACATGCTGTGGTATCCCGTGCAATATGAGGGACAAGAGTGTTCCAAAAATGTTTTTTACGCGGGTGCGGCTCCAAATCAGCAGATTGAGCCATCCATTACTTGGCTTCTGGAAAAATATAAAGGCAAGCCGTTCTTTTTGGTAGGTTCCGACTACGTTTTCCCCAGAACCGCCAACACCATTATCAAGGCACAACTGGAAGCGAAAGGCGGCAAGGTTGTAGGCGAAGATTACATTCCTCTCGGCGGGACGGAAGTCACCCCAATCATTTCCAAAATCAAGGCTGCCATGCCCAATGGTGGCGTGATTTACAACAGTTTGAATGGGGACAGCAACGTCGCATTCTTCAAACAGATGCAAGGGGCTGGAATGGGACCGGATAAATATCCATCCATGTCCGTGTCGATCGCGGAAGAAGAAGTGAAGGCGATCGGTGTGGAGTACCTCAAAGGTCACTATGCTTCCTGGAACTACTTCCAAACGGTAGACAGCCCAGAAAGCAAAGCATTTGTAGCAGCCTTTAAGAAAAAATATGGCGACGATCGCGTGGTCAACGATCCGATGGAAGCGGCTTACAGCATGGTGTATTTCTGGAAGCAGGCAGTTGAAAAGGCAAAGACAGCCGATGATCTAGACAAAGTTCGAGCGGCAGCACTAGGGGAAACCTTTGCGGCACCGGGCGGCAAATACACTCTGGAAAATAACCACCATCTCGCAAAAATCGTTCGGATTGGAGAAGTCCGCGCCGATGGGCTATTTGATATTGTGTATGACTCCAAAACGGCTGTTAAACCGATCCCTTGGAATCAGTTTGTCAAAGATACCAAGGGCTTTTCCTGTGACTGGTCTGACCCTGCCAAGGGCGGCAAGTTTAAGACAACCTAATTTGAAATCGCGAATGACGCGATCGCGTCATTCGTCGCAAGGTTTCACCGCAAGGGTAAGTTGGCATAGATAAACTGCGCTAACTTACCCTTCCCGGTATGGTGAACCATCAGGTTTTATTCGCTACTCAACTACTACCTGTTTTATCTATATGATCCTTTTGAAGTGTAGGCTACAGACCTGCTCTGCCTTCAGAACGACAATTTCCTAGCAATCTCTTTTAGCGATCTTTTTGGGAGAAGAAATTGACCCAACTTCTTGAATCCATTTTTGGTGGGCTGAGTATTGGTTCAGTCTTGTTGTTAGCCGCCTTGGGGCTGGCGATCGTGTTTGGTCTCATGGGCGTAATCAACATGGCTCATGGTGAGTTCATGATGATTGGCGCATACACGACGTTTGTGGTTCAAAATGTCTTCAAGAAAACCCCTCTATCTGAGGCGTATATCTTTTTCGCGCTGATTGCGGCTTTCATTGTTACAGCGCTATTGGGCTTGATCCTAGAGCGAACGGTGGTTCGTTACCTTTACGGCAGACCGCTGGAAACCTTGCTAGCAACTTGGGGCGTAAGTTTAATCTTGCAGCAGTTTGTGCGGAGTGTCAGTTGGCAATTTATTGCAGGACTCACGGTTTTCACGGCGCTGTTTGTGGGAGCGCTGTGGGTCGCCGCACGTCGCCCCGATTTTGAGCGCATTCGCGGCTGGGTGATTGCTTTGATGTTGCCTTTATCTGGCGCGATCGCGCTGCTGTTTGCCAACCTGTTAGGCGGCATATTTAAGCTAGCAGTGACCAAGCCCTGGTTTGGTACGCAGGGCGTAGATGTCACGGCTCCGAAATGGTTGCGGGGTGGGTTTGCCATGGGTGCCTATCAGTTACCTTACACCCGGTTGTTCATCATTGTTCTAACAGCAGCCTGTGTATTTGCTATTTACTGGTTTCTAAACAAAACTCCTTGGGGGCTGCGGATTCGCTCGGTTACCCAAAACCGCAACATGAGCGCTTGTTTGGGAATTCCCACCAAAACTGTGGATGCTCTGACGTTTGCCTTGGGTTCTGGGTTGGCGGGAATCGCCGGAGTTGCGGTGAGTTTGCTAGGTTCCGTTAGCTCCAATACGGGGCAGTCCTACATTGTGGATGCGTTTATGGTGGTCGTGGTCGGCGGGGTTGGGAAGCTGGCTGGCACGATTATTGCAGCGAGTGCGATCGGCACAATTAGCTACATGGTGGGTTCCAACGCGCTCGGTTCGCTGGTTAGCTT
>CASBQE010000472.1 GCA_949127665.1 Synechococcales cyanobacterium PMM_0083 | reverse complement strand
GGTGCGCCCCGTTCTCCTAGCTGGGTCGTGTAGCCGTGAGATAGCGACGTGATGAACTCGTGTACATTTGCCGCCTGAGCCGCCGCTGCGATCGCCGCTTGGGTTGCCTGGGGTTGACCAAAAGCAATATTTTCAGCCACCGTGCCACTGAACAATAGATTATCTTGCAGCACAATGCCAATTTGTCGGCGCAAGCTCGTTTGAGTCACACTACGAACATCAACATCATCGATCGTCACTCTGCCGCTAGAAACATCATAAAAGCGCGGAATCAAGTTGATGATCGTGCTTTTGCCTGCTCCAGTTGCCCCAACCAACGCAATCATTTCTCCCGGTTTAGCGTGTAGGTTGACTTCTTTCAACACCAACTGATCGGCGGAGTAGCCAAAAGTGACATCCTCAAACTTCACCTCTCCCCGCAAGGGCGGCATTTCCACTGCGTCTGCTGCATCTGTAAGCTGGGCAGGTTCATCCAATAACGAAAATATCCGCTCCAATCCGGCAAAGGCAGATTGAGCCTGGGTATAAAACTGGCTGAGAATTTGGATGGGGCGAAAAAACTGCTGCACATACAGCAAAAAAGCCGTGACCACGCCGACCGTGGCGGCACCCGTAACTGCAAGATAGCCGCCATAGGCAAGCACTCCGGCGGTTGCGAGACTATTGAGAAAGTCGATCGAGGGCAAAAAGGCAGCAGTAATCGCCACCGCCTGCACATTGGGCATCGCGATTGGCAGCATTCAACAGGCTGAACTCTTCAATATTCAGATCAACTCGATTGAATGCCTGAGCTTCTTTGACACTGCCAATGTCTTCTTCCAACCGGGCGGACAGATCACCGATCGTTTGACGGGTGATGCGAAATCTGGCTCGTGCCCACCGCGCAAACAATCCCGTGGTAAAAATCATCAGCGGCACGGCTAAGTTGCTGACCAATCCAAGCTGTAGATTAATAAAGAGCATGGCAATGACGATGCCAATTAAACTAAACAGGTTGCCTAGCATCTGCGCCACGGTCTGACCAAATGCCTGGTTGACGGTGCTGACATCATTCAGCAATCGGCTCATCAGATCACCGGCTTCACTGCGATCGAAAAAGCTGAGGGGCAAACTTTGAATTTTGGTGAAAATATCTTGCCGCAGTTGGGCAAGCAACCGCTGCATAATCCAGCCGACGCGCAAAATCTGTCCCCGAATGGCAACGATGCCGATCAGATAAATCAGTGCTAATCCGCTTAATAGCAGCAACAAACCCCGCAGGTTTCCCTGAGCAATGAGATGATCAAGCGACCAACCGAGAAAGAAGGGACCCACGGCTTGAGTAGCAGCACCAACCACAATTAGGGCAAGGGCGATCGGAATTTCTTTGCGGTAGGGTTGGAAGTATTGCAAAAACCGCCGTATTGTGGAGAGTTGTCGAGTCGCTTTTTGCTCGGATGCAACGACAGGGCTTGGAACTCTCATAGGGTCTGCTTTGGCTTCAATGGGCTGATGCAACTGATGCAGGCGATCGCTTAGATGAATAGTTGAGGGGGCTAGTTCTGGGAACGCCTTAACCCTATCATCATCCCTTCTAATGCAAATACTTCATGCAGCAACAGCATTTTCTCAACAAAAACTAATCTTTTTTTTAGAGTCACATCATATTGCCGCAGCTAATTTTACTTAAAGTCTGCGAATAGCAACGTGCGATCGCGGATTTCAAAATTCTCGCCGTAGTTGATCATCACAGTGTTTTGAAAGCAGAGTGTTCCTATACGAACATCCAATTGTTAGAATTCCTCAATCAGTTGGGTTTGATGTACAGCAAGAAACTATGTTTGGGTACAACTGATGCGCCAATTGTGGGAGACAATCGATCAAATTAAACAACGTCACTTCGATTCATCCTCGTTGCAGTTTCGCCTGACCGTTGAAATTGCTACTTTGTCAGTGTTGTCTTTGGGTAGTGTTGCCATCTGGACTGGCTGGAAGATGCAACAGGTATTGATTACGAGCCATACTCAGACGGTGGAATACATTGCAAACCGCTTTCCTCGTGATGTAGAACTCTACAGCGAGATGTTGCCGATCAAAGCTGGACTGCAAAAAACAATTAATAGCGTAGCTGAGCCGGGTTTAGTAATTTGGGTTAAGAGCGTTGATGGCAAAAAGATTCTGGCTGAATCAACTGACGTAAAGTCATCATTCACCGCAACGGATGAGCTAATGACGATCGCTGAGATGCCTCTCAAACCACAGGTGTACAAAGTGGACAGTCGATATCTAATTTTTTACCAAAGTCCAGTGACGATTAAGGGTAAGCCTCTGGGCAAAGTCTACATGGCGCAGGATATTACCGAGGATCAATATCGTTTAATCGCCATGCTTCAGGGTTTAGCATTGGTTTGCATTTTGATAAACCTAATGACAATTGCAGCGATCGCTCTGCGGATTCGGCGATCGCTGCAACCATTACAGGATATGAGTCAGATGGCAGGGGCAATCTCGGCAGAAGATCTGAGCAAAGCCAAGCTGCAACTGAGCGATGCCCCCACTGAAGTCAAAGAGTTGGCGCAAACCTTTAATATGATGCTATCGCGGCTATCAGATGCATGGGAGCAGCAGCGTCAGTTTGTCAGCAATGTCGCTCACGAGTTACGCACCCCATTAACGGTTGTGTTGGGCTATTTGCAAAGTCTGCTGCGTCGTAGCACGAACCTAAACGATTATCAAAAAGAAGCTTTGGAAACCGCTGCCTCGGAAGCTGAGCGTACTGTTCGTTTACTACAAGATCTACTCGATCTAGCACGGGCAGATAGTGGTTCCATGTATTATCACTTGGAGCCACTCATGCTGAATGACTTGGTTGCAGAAGTGGCAGGGATGGCGCAAAAATTTAGTGATCGATTGATTCAGCTTGAAGCAAAAGAAAATATTGAAGCGATCGCAGACCGCGATCGCCTGAAGCAAGTATTGATTAATTTAATTAATAACGCAGTCAAATATTCAGACTCTGACCAGTCGATTGAATTGATTGTAGACCGCATTGATCAGCAGGCAATGATACAGATATGCGATCGGGGTGTGGGCATTCCGCTCCACGATCAAAGTCGCATTTTTGAACGGTTCTATCGAGTCGATGAAGCTCGTGCCCGATCTACCGGAGGGCATGGATTAGGTCTGGCGATCGCAAAAACGCTGGTGGAAGGCATGGGCGGCAGCATCACGGTGCGATCGAAACTGGGTGAAGGGAGTGTGTTTGCGATCGTCTTGCCCACGCAGCGTCAGAAAATCTAACGGTTGAATTAGCGGAATCCAGGAACTATTTATTAATTCGAGATGACCTCTACAGTCATCAACCGCTGTGTCAGCAGTGTGTAGACCTTGGCATAAACTTCATTTTTACCGCTCTTCCCGACTCTCACCCTGCCCTCTACGAGCGATTACACCTGCTCGATGTTTTGGGTGCCATCCATCGCTTGCAAGTCCGGCAATGCCATCAGGGCACTCCAGCCATTTTTCACTATCGCTATGTCAATCTCGTGCCGATTCGGGACACCCAACCCGCCCTGTTGGTCAACTGGTGTGAACTGGTGATTACCGCTGAGCCGGATCGACAAGTACTCTATCGCAATGCATTTATCACGCACCATCGTCTCAGCGCTGATACCGTTGCCCAAGTCGTCACTGCCGGTCGAAGTCGCTGGAAAACCGAAAATGAAAATCACAATGGCCTCAAAACCAAGAGCTATCATCTTGAACACAACTTTGGGCATGGGCAACAGCATTTAGCCCGCTTTTTGCTCACGCT
>CASBQE010000471.1 GCA_949127665.1 Synechococcales cyanobacterium PMM_0083 | reverse complement strand
TTTCTGCTCGTTGATGTTCTTGTTCTGCTCGTTGATTTTCCTGGTTTGCCCGTTGGCGTTCTTGTTCCGCCCTTTGTCGCTCCAAGTCTGTCTGCTCTGCGCTCCACAGGAGCAAATCACCTGATTCATCCCACCAGCGTAGCCAATTGGCTGTTTGTTTCAGCCGTTCTCCTGCCCACAGTCCTAAAAACAGATTTAGTTCTGGAATCCATACTCGTCCTTCTGCGTTTACTTCCTGAGTGACGTAACGTCCATTTTGCAGGCAGCGTACTTCTAGACTCGATTCATAAGGATCGAAAGTGGCATAAGTGGGAACTTGCAAAATCTGCTCATAGAAATGGAGCTTGCCATAAGGTGGGGTTGATCGCACGGATAGTTCACCGCCCTCTTCATTAGAGAGAAATTCCATCACTACTGCAACCGCTGCACCCTGTAAATTAGGGGTATAACTTCGGCGAATGATGCCTTCTGCAACCGGATGTACTTGAGGAACGTAGAACCAATCTGGCGCTTTGATGACGAGCTTTTTATTGACTGTTGCCACTAGCCCAAAGTTTGAGCCAATCAGCATTTCAGGTTGAATGCGTCCATTGGCTCCTAACGCATCGGTAAGAGCAGCAGCAAGGAGCGGCTGTTGAATATTTTCCACAGGGTCATCGGGTAGTACAAAATCGGCAGGGAGCGCTTCCCAAGTGACGGTCGGCGCTATTTTACGGGATGGAGCTTGGAGAACCATAGGATTAACCTCACCAAAAAAGTTTTGGCGTAATGCTTTCAAGTGCCCTCAGTGTAGCAAAGTTAAGAATCCGTCCTGGATCGGATTGAGTACTTACCACTTACAGAACCACATTTAGGAGCTATGAATATTAGCTGGGTTTCGATTAAAGCAATGTTCTGCCGCTGCGGGTAACGGCTTGCTGAGCAAATACCCTTGTATCGCATCACAACGAATCAGCGTCAAAACTCTTGTTGCTCTGCCGTCTCTACTCCTTCAGCAATCACGTCTAAATCTAGTCCATGTCCCTCCATTGCGATACACTGGGGGAGTTTTCATAGAGAGTTTTGAATGGCAAGATCAAACGGGGGAAAGATTGAAGATCCTGTCTTAGAATCGTCTGTAATTTCAGCAGATCTAGAAGATGCAGCAGATCTAGAAGATGCAGCAGATCTAGAAGATGCAGCAGATCTAGAAGATACAGAAGCACCCGCAGACGCAGACTTATCCAATGTCTCAGATATTCAGGGAGCAGACAATCAGACTATTGATGACTGTTTAAATGCGCTTAAGTCACTGCTAAGCACAGTAGAAAAGCTTCAGAAAGTGCGTCTTGAAGTGGGAGATGTTAAACCCTTTCTGATTCGGATGCTAGATGGCGAAGTGATGTCAGGGGAAGATTTAGAACAACTTAAAGCTGGAGTTGGTGGTCTGTCTCGCTTAATTCGAGCTTACGGTGATCATCAAACCGCTTTAACAAAAGCACAGCCTGCAAGAAATCTTTTAGACCAAGTGTTGAATTATTCACAGAATCAACCGAAGCAAAAGTAACGCGATCGCTGGATGAATTCACTCATTGGCGATCGCCTGCACAGTCGCTAAAGCAGCAAGTGAAAGTAAGCGCGATCGTAAAAATTGCTAGAGCTATATAAAAAAGAGAGCAATAGTGTTACGCTAGGAAAGCACGAATTCTGGCAATGCTACTTTGCTATGACAGTAATTAATGCTAGAAGATGATTGTCACCCACGCTAAGAATGCGTAGCAGTAGGAGATTGCGGAACTGTGGCTAAGAAGGATGGAGCGCAAGTAGAACAACCTGCATCAAACGGCTTTAACGTCGGCGTTTTTCTTCAAGAAACAAGAGAAGAATTCGATAAGGTGGTTTGGCCTAGTCGGCAACAACTTATCAGCGAGTCGGTGGCTGTCATTCTCATGGTAGTCCTTTCAACAACAATGATTTATTTGGTTGATAACTTCTTTGGTTGGGCAGCCAGGCAGGTATTTAAATGACTTTTACATCAGATGAGTCCCATCGTGTTACTCAATTTAACCAGCACGACACCGAGGGAAGTGAGGAATCTTCAGGCTCCCCGTCATCTGAATCATCTCGCTGGTACGCCGTCCAAGTTGCTTCAGGATGCGAAAAAAGAGTTAAAGCCAACCTAGAACAACGTGTTCAAACATTGGATGTTGTAGAGAAGATTCTACAAGTTGAAATTCCTCAGACTCCTGCTGTTAGAATCCGTAAAGACGGAAGCCGTCAAAACACTGAAGAGAAGGTTTTTCCTGGATATGTGTTGCTCCGTGTAACTAGATCTTGGAACAACGACCTTCAGCAATGGGAAATGGACGATGAAGCATGGCTAGTCGTTAAAAACACGCCCAACGTGATTAATTTTGTCGGGGCAGAACAAAGAAGACCCGGTCGAGGAAGAGGACACGTCAAGCCAATGCCGTTGAGTCCTAGTGAAGTTGAACGCATCTTTAAGCAGGCTCAGGAGCAAGAGCCAGTCGTCAAAATTGATATGGCTCCAGGCGATAAGATTTTAGTTCTTTCGGGTCCTTTTAAGGATTTTGAAGGTGAGGTGATTGAGGTTAGCCCAGAGCGCAGCAAGCTAAAAGCGTTGCTGTCAATTTTTGGGCGCGATACCCCAGTGGAATTAGAGTTTAATCAAGTTCAAAAGCAGAGTTAACTAATGGCAAAAAAGGTCGTTGCAATGATTAAATTGGCGCTTCCAGCAGGAAAAGCCAATCCCGCTCCTCCAGTTGGTCCTGCCCTTGGTCAGCATGGGGTCAACATCATGATGTTCTGCAAGGAATATAATGCTAAAACGTCTGATCAGCCGGGTATGATTATTCCGGTTGAAATCTCAGTGTTTGAAGACCGGAGCTTCACGTTTATTCTCAAGACACCTCCCGCCTCTACTCTGATTAAGAAAGCGGCAGGTGTTGAGACTGGTTCTGGTGAACCAAATCGTAAGAAAGTTGGCTCGATTACGCGATCGCAGCTACAAGAAATAGCTAAGACCAAAATGCCCGACTTAAATGCCAATGACATTGAAGCAGCAATGCGGATTGTAGAAGGCACCGCCCGGAATATGGGCGTTACTGTTAACGACTAGTTCACATTAGTGGGGGAGAGAAGCATTCTCGTCATCACCCCAGGAGATAAAAATGGTTAAGATTTCAAGACGGTTACGAGAATTGCAGGCGAAAGTTGAGGAACGTCCATATACACCTCTAGAAGCAGTGCAACTTTTGAAGGAAACAGCAACAGCAAAGTTCCCTGAATCTGTAGAAGCGCACATTCGCCTAGGAATTGATCCAAAATATGCTGATCAGCAGCTTCGGACTACTGTGGCACTTCCGAAGGGTACGGGTCAAACTGTGCGAGTTGCCGTGATTGCCCGTGGCGAAAAAGTAAATGAGGCGACAACTTCAGGTGCGGATCTAGCAGGTTCTGAGGAACTGATCGAGGAAATCCAGAAAGGCATGATGGATTTTGATCTGCTGATTGCAACACCCGATATGATGCCTAAAGTCGCTAAGCTCGGTAAGCTATTGGGTCCTCGCGGTTTGATGCCTTCTCCCAAGGGCGGAACCGTGACATTCGATTTAGCTCAGGCGATCGCTGAATTCAAAGCAGGTAAGCTAGAGTTCCGTGCAGATAAAACTGGAATCGTTCATGTTTTGTTTGGAAAAGCAGAATTCACCGAGGAAGATTTACTAATTAACCTAAAGGCTCTCCAAGAAACCATTGACCGGAACCGCCCTTCTGGTGCGAAAGGGCGATATTGGCGTACAATGTACCTCTGCTCTACGGTGGGACCTTCTATCGAGGTCGATATCAGCGCATTGCGTGATCTAAAGCTTGGAGAAGTTGCTTAGTAAGCATTATCTACAATTGAATCTTGCGAAACCAGAGACAGCAGGTGTTACCACTTAATCTCCTGCCGAGGCGTTAGTTATCTTTCACTACAAGTGTTACCAAACATAAAGTATCTGAATGTTCTACAAAACCCCGGCTCTTCAGTCGGGGTTTTTGGTTTAATGACACGCCCCAAAATGCAAGTTTAACTTTTCATACACCCACTAAAAGGAGGTGAGAACGAATGGGTAGAACCTTAGAAGATAAGAAGGAAATTGTCGCAGAACTTCAGGCAACGTTGAGCCAATCTCAGCTTGCAGTTGTAATTGACTTTAAAGGGTTGTCAGTCGCTGAAATTACTGATTTGCGTCAACGTTTGTTGCCAACAGGAGCAGTCTGTAAGGTTGCAAAAAATACATTGATGCGAATTGCGATCGCAGGTGACCCAAACTGGGAACCTATGACTCAGTTCCTTAAAGACTCTTCTGCGCTTCTCTTAATTAAAGAGGATGTAGGTGGTGCTTTAAAAGCCTACCAAGAGTTCCAGAAGGTATCGAAAAAAACCGAGTTGCGCGGTGGCGCAATGGAAGGTCGCGCCCTGTTGCCGGCGGATGTCAAGGCGATCGCCGATCTACCGTCTAAAGAGCAGCTTATTGCTCAAATTGCGGGCGCTATCAATGGTGTAGCAAGCAAGTTAGCAGTAAGTATCAACCAAGTTCCATCCGGTTTAGCTCGTGCGGTTCAAGCAGTTGCCGACAAAGATAAAGAAGCAGCATAGGGAAAGTTTTGAATTGGTTTACTTGCACCATTCAAATTGCCCTGCTCATTCAATAAAGTGTCAACTCAATCAAGTATCAATCATCAAATTCAAGGAGATCACCATGTCTGTAGCTACTGATGAAATTTTGGAAAAGTTGAAAACTCTCAGTTTGTTAGAAGCATCTGAGCTAGTTAAACAAATCGAAGACGCTTTTGGAGTAAGCGCAGCGGCTCCGGTTGGCGGGGGAATGATGATGGCTGCTCCTGGTGCGGCGGCTCCTGCTGAGGAAGTAGAAGAGAAAACTGAATTTGATGTTTTCTTAGAAGAGTTCCCTGCTGATAAGAAGATCTCTATCTTGAAGGTTGTAAGAACTTTGACGGGTCTAGGTTTGAAGGAAGCCAAAGATCTAGTAGAAGCCGCTCCTAAGGCAGTTAAAGAAGCGATCCCAAAAGAAGCAGCCGAAGACGCTAAGAAACAGCTTGAAGACGCAGGCGCTAAGGTTTCGATTAAGTAGCACTTATCCATTTTTGAACAACGAAAGGGAGATGTTTTTCGAGTGACATTTCCCTTTCGTTGTTAAATTTTACTGATCAACTTTTGAACTTGCTTCCTTTGCTTGCAGTGAGTCTAAAGTTAATATTGTGAAAAGCGCAAGTCACTGCTAAATCTTCTAAAAGAAAATCCTATTGACAATTCTCAGCAGATTTAATTGATTAATTAAGCGACTCAAAAACGGTTTTGAGGTCGCCATAAAAGATAGGTTACAAATCCTGTCAAAGCAGACAAGGTTAAAACAGCCAACATATTAAGCACCCTGAGCATCACCTTCCTTAAGGTTCCCTCTAAGGAAAGTGACAGCTTTCAGCTAAATAGATGCACTTACTCCGCTAAATTGCGGATCTGTATCTAGATTACTGAAATTTGTAGCTCATTACATCAATTACCATGCCGTTTTTAGGTAAATCTGATGGTCGAATTGCGATCGAAGTTCCTGGACGACGGATGGGGGTGCCACTCATCAAAGTTAAGAAATTATCAACTGGCAAAATATCGCAAGCGTCTTTAGCGGCTGCTTGAGTCCGGTAGTGAGTTGGAATAATTACTTTTGGATTGAGAATCGCGATCGCTTGCTTTGCTTCTTCAGGAGTATAGGCTTTTGGACCATTCCCTACTGGAATAAACAGGATATCTGGAGTTCCCATCAAAATCTTTTGTTCTGGAGAAATTGGGGCTGCCGCACCTCCCAAATGCAGTAATTCAACTCCAGATTGTTTCCACTTCCACACCACATTTATCCCAAAGCGTTTACCCTCTTGGCGATCGTGAGCCGTGCGAATCCCCTGGATTTTAATACCATCCACTTGATAAGCACCCGGCTCATAGAGCAACCGAGGATTACCCGGCACAATTTCTATGGCTCCTTCATCGAGCAACTGGCTGCTAATCAACACCAGGTCGGTATTCACTTTGGGAAGACGATATCCAGTTGTACACCCTAGAGTGCGAAAGGGATTGACCAAAATTCGCTTACCACCACCCATAAACAAGAAACAGGTGTGTCCAAACGATTGGATAGACAGGGGGCTTTGGCTTTGAGCTTGAGAACGCTCGAAGCCAGAGGTTAAACCTAGCCCACATGCTGTCAGTATGCTTGTTCCTGCATAACGGATTAACTTGCGCCGTTTCATAATCTCCTCACTAAGCCACAATTAATTTAGAAAATTCAAACAATGGTAGTAACCTTTACCTTGCCACAATTAGATTCGCTAAAGGTTCTACTCATTTCAATCAGATGTTGATAGACCTTAAAAAGTTTCGCAAAATTTGCTTGCCAGAAACTGTCAACACACTTTCTGGATGAAACTGGACACCTTGAATATGAGGATACTGTCGATGTCTTATCCCCATAATAGTGCCATCATCCACCCACGCTGTTATTTCTAGAACTTCTGGAAACTCTTGTTGATCAATCACTAAACTATGGTAGCGAGTTGCTGTCAATGGGTTTTCTAATCCCTCAAATACTCCAATTTCCTTATGGTAAACTTGCGAAGTTTTGCCATGCATTAAAATCGGGGCTGACACGATTTTTCCACCGTATATTTGACCAATGCTTTGATGCCCTAAGCAAACTCCTAAAATGGGATATTGCATCCCTAGTTCCTGAATAAGCTGGAGAGAAATGCCAGCATCTTCAGGACGACCCGGTCCAGGAGAAATCACAATTCCGTCTGGTTTCAATTCGCGAACCTGAGAAAGAGTGAGTTGATCGTTGCGATAAACTTGAATTTTTTGTGCAACCTTAAACTCTGACCCTAATTCGCCCAAATATTGCACCAGGTTGTAAGTAAAACTATCGTAATTATCAATAACGAGAATCAAATGAATTGACTCCTTACTTAAACTATCTAAATCTGAGCAGACTAAAAAATTACTGAAGAAAAGAGGATGTTTGGAAAATTTGCCAAAGTCTAATGCAAAGTCTTGGCAAAATTAGTGAGCTGGCTACTCCGATCGCAGCCAGTGCAGAAATCAAAACCGCTGCTGCTGCACAATCCTTCGCAATTCTAGCAAGCTCGTGGTAGTTCTGTTTAACGGTGAGGTCAACAACAGACTCGATCGCGGTATTCAGCAACTCCATTGCCAAAACTGCACCAATCGTTAAGCCAACTATCGACATTTCCACAGCGGAAAGGTGTAAAAAAGCACCTATACCCAGCGCCAAACCACCCAAAATAACGTGGATGCGAAAGTTGCGCTGAGTCTGAAAAGCATAGCTAATGCCTGCCCAGGCATACTTAAAACTAATTAAAAGACTGGGAGCAATCCGCCACGCCAATTCTCGGTCTATCTTTGTCGGTTGAGTTGCTCCCTTGCCGTTTGTACCGTCAGGATCTGGAGTTTGGAGTTCAGAGGTCATAGACTGCAACAAAAGCGAAACAACTACTTTTTAGATAGAAGAAGAATCTGAGATAGTTTATCTGAAATTGATTGCTGAATACCGGACTAACAAAGAAATTTATCGGCTCTGAAAAATTATGCTGTTGTGTGATTGATGAATTAGAGCATTATTTCCAATGATTTTCACCATCGTCATAACTCTAGCGGTTTTCAGATGAAAGACCCACCGTGTTCAGCAGAAATTGTTGTTTCGCCAACATCTGGTTCAAACTTTCCTCATCAGGATGATCCCAACCGAGGAGATGCAGCAAGCCATGAGTGGCTAGCCATGACAGTTCTACATTGAGCGAATGATTTTGGACATTAGCTTGTCGCTGAGCGGTTTCCACTGAAATGATGATGTCGCCCAAATAAACAGGTTGAGACTGATAAACTTCGTCGTTTTGTGGGGAACTATCCTCTAAGGTTGCGAATGCCAAGACATCAGTGGGTTTATCTTGATGACGATATTGGGCGTTCAATGTTTGAATTTCGCGATCGCCCGTTAGCCTCAAACTCAATTCATAGGCTTGAATCGGAGATAATTCTGGCTGCATGATCTCAAGCCATTGCTGAAACCATTCACTCCAAACCGATTCAAGAATAGGATCAGCATAGGTAATTTGTTCTGAAAAGCCGCCTAAACCAAGCTCCTTTTGGCTATCTTGTGCTTCAGAAAAACAGTCTTGAACACAGACTTCTACAGTAATTCCCATTTCAGCGTGTTAGGTAGGCAAGACCTACGAACGCGCCGATTAATCCAAACATGGTCAGGAAAAAGTGCTTGAGTGAAGTGCCCCGTTTACGCACCATATTTCGCATTGCCAGCTTAACGTAGCTTGGCTTTGGCTCCGTGGCAGTCGGCTCGATAGATTCGGGGCTTTCAGAGCTTTCAGGGGTTTCGGGGATTGTTTGAGGAGTTTCCATTGATTCAATCTGGATTTATCTTTAATATCTCTTTGATTAGGATAGATCGTTTTGATCAAGGCTGGACTAATCTCAAGGAAACCCTCAAGAGCTAGCCATCTGAGTTTCTTGGCGCAAGTATGCCTGAATAAATGCATCCAAGTCGCCATTCATTACATCCGCGATCGCGGTAGTTTCTTCACCAGTTCGCAAATCTTTGACCATTTGATAGGGGTGAAACACATAGCTACGAATTTGGTTGCCCCACGATGCTTCCACAATATCGCCGCGAATATCGGCAATTTCCTTAGCCTTTTGCTCTTGAGCGATGATCAGCAGCTTCGCTTTTAGGATGACCAGCGCTTTTTCTTTGTTTTGCAGTTGCGATCGCTCCTCCGTGCATCGGACTGCTATTCCAGTGGGCAAATGAGTAATTCGTACCGCTGTTTCCACCTTGTTCACATTTTGTCCCCCTTTGCCCCCCGCACGAGTCGTTGTAATCTCCAAGTCTTTATCAGGAATATCAAGCTGCACCGTAT
>CASBQE010000470.1 GCA_949127665.1 Synechococcales cyanobacterium PMM_0083 | reverse complement strand
TGCTCCATTTCTCATTCGGCATATACTGTCACCGAGCAAATGGAATCGGCGGTTTTATTCACACCCCAAGTGTATACCAACAAGCAAATGCTGGGCGGCTCCAATGCCAAACGCAATATTTCCAGTATTGCAGGCATTGAAATGATGTTGCGGCAAATCCTGATGAACCAAACTCAAGCAGTGGGCAAACGCTTTGAAGATGGCAAGTACCGCTATCTCTACTTCTACCCAACCTATTACTTCACACCCGAAACCAACAAGTTTTTACAGAAGGCTTACAGCGGCATTGCTCAAACTCGATTTGATACCAGCATTCGCAATCATTTTATTAGTCGAGATTTGGATGCTGATTTTGGACGCGATCGCTATCAGACTGTCGATGCTTTCTTGATCGATGAAGACTTGGAGCGTAAAAAAAATCTGGATGAGAATGATCCAAACTTCAAACGCGATCGTACCTTCAAACTTGCCTACCCAGACGATAAGCCATTGACCTTCTATTTCATGGCTCTACCACCCGGAAAAGACCCCACTGACACTGAATCCTGGGTGATGCCTGCCTGGTTAGCATTTGCCTTCCCGATGATTCTAGATGTCAAAACCGTGGTTTCCGAATCACCAATCCCACCGTTTAATGATGGCGCTGAGTTTGAAGAAACCGTGTTTCTAGACAGTGCGCCGCAAGCCTTTCGAGTGCTGTTAGGGAACGATCGATTTCGACTCGACCACATTTTGGAAGGCTGGAAAACGGCGGATGGAACAGAGCGATCGGCTCCATTGAATACCTTAACGGCTGCCTATGCCATCCATCTAGATGTAAATGCCAAACAAGGAAAGGGTGGCTACGACGCAAACTGGGGCAGACTGACAGAACTGGCAAAGGATCTAGATACCAGCCCACTCTATGTCTTCTCCTATTTAGCAAAATGGGCGCGAAACCAAACCAATGATGTCCCCAGTGCAAAGAAAATCAAGCTCTATACTTACCACTTTTACCCCTGTTTTGATCCCTATGTGGAGTTGGATATGACTTTGGAGACGTTAATCGTGAAAGATGCTGAGAAATCACCCCTCAACCATCCTCAAAAGCTGACAGAGCTATATCGTAAGTTCTA
Organism: Synechococcales cyanobacterium PMM_0083; assembly: GCA_949127665.1. Classification (GTDB taxonomy): domain Bacteria; phylum Cyanobacteriota; class Cyanobacteriia; order Leptolyngbyales; family Leptolyngbyaceae; genus ULC077BIN1. Next base: position 3,104 of record CASBQE010000470.1, on the reverse strand, counting down.
TCGCGCTAATAAACGGTATAACCCGAAAGCAAACGCCGTTTTGAAACCAATTGATCTAGTGGCTGATACTTTGCTGAAAGCTGATTCTACAGTTTTCCAAGGTGATACGCTGGTTGCAACTGCTGCCGCTGAAGTGTTTAAGCTGATGGATCGCGTCCATGCGTCTACGGCTGAAGGTCGCTGGGTGATTAGCAAGCGCGAAGAAGAACGGCAAGCAGTACTCGATTTCGCCCGTTACTTTGTAGTCGATGTCTTTGAAGAGGCATTTGCGGGCGATCGCGCTCGTCTTGCGGGTCGGCAGTTGAACCTCCTGAGGGATACCTGCGAGTTCCTTTATCGCTTGGAAGATGACAAGGAAAATCGCGATCGAGACACTCAAGAGCAAGAAGAGGAGCAAAGCTGATGGCGCTCTGGCGACTTTACTATCACTTTGTCTGGGCGACGAAAGAGCGTGAACCTCTCATTGAGCCGAGCCAAGAGGTTGATCTGCACAACTATATTATTGGCAAAGCAGATGCACTTAAATGTATTACCCATGTCATTAATGGCACTGCTGATCATATCCATTTGATTGCTTCTATTCCACCAACATTAGCGATCGCTGAATTCGTCAAAAATATCAAAGGGAGCAGTGCTCACTATGTCAATCACACTTTATCGCCGATTTCTAGAAATTTTGGCTGGCAGGCTGGTTATGGTGTTTTCTCTTTGGGACGTAAACAACTGGAGCAGGCAGTTGCTTATGTAGACAATCAGAAATCACATCATGCCCAGGGAACTCTCATTTCAACTTTAGAGGAAATAACGAATGATGATGATGCACCGGAGCGTTGGAGTTCGCATCCGCCAGGAAATTAATTTCCTGGCTCATAGCAAAAGTCCTCTCAAGAGGACTGTAGAGACGGCTTAGTCCATTTAGTCCATTGAAATGGACTTCAGCTATGAGCCTTGAACTTTAGTTCAGAGCGGTAAAAACTACATTGAAGAATGCTCACATCCACCAGGAAATCTATTTCCTAGCTCATGCAAAAGTCCTCTCAAGAGGACTGTAGAGACGGCTTAGTCCATTGAAATGGACTTCAGCTATGAGCCTTGAACTTTAGTTCAGAGCGATACCACAAAACCACACCGGAGAATGACTATGCCATTGCTAAAAACGATCGATCAAAAATCCTTTCACACTGAGATTCCCTACAAGCCAATGGGAAAGTATGTTCACTTCTTAACCATCCGCGTGACTGAATCGTACCCCCTCTTCCAAACCGATAGCGAATTGAACAAAGCCCGTGTCCGCGCCGGAATCGTAGAAGCAACTCCAATTAGTCGTCTGACTATGTTCAAACGCAAGCAATCCACACCTGAACGGTTGGTCGGTCGAGAGTTACTACGAACCTATGGTTTGATGACGGCTGAAGAGTGTGAATACAACGTCAGTTTTGCCATGAACAATCCTGATTGCATTATCTATGGCTTTGCGATCGGAGACTCTGGTTCTGAAAAATCAAAAGTGGTGGTTGATACCGCATTTTCGATCACACCGTTCGATGAATCGCACGAAACGTTCACTCTGAATGCTCCCTTTGAGAACGGCACAATGAGTGAGAAAGGAACCGTCACCAGCCGCATCAATCAGCAGGATCATATTCGTCCTCAAGTCTTTTTCCCCAGTATCGTCACACTCAAAGATCCGACTGAAGCCAGTTTCCTTTACGTCTGCAACAACATTTTGCGGACTCGGCACTATGGCGCACAAACGACTCGTACCGGGCGGGTTCGCAATGAATTGATTGGTGTAGTGTTTGCAGATGGAGAAATCGTCAGCAACCTGCGCTGGACTCAAGCAATCTACGATGCGATGAAGACCAATGGTACGCTGCATTCTCCTGATCCTCTAGATGAAGATGATGTGATAGCCGCCGCGAAAACCACCCTTGCAAATCTCATGACAGAAGAATTCATCGTTCACACTGATTTAATCGGCGACAGTTTCACGCCTCTGCTGACCGAAATCAAAACCTTGACTGGCAACGAAGAGACCATCAAGGCAATCTTGGCACAGGCGGACAAGGAAGCAAAAGCCTACTTCACCCAGTATGTTGAAAAGCCCAAGAAAGCGGCTGCGAAAGCGGGGTGATCATTATGACACACCTCTATCGCTGCACATTGGAGCTTCACGACTCAATGTACTTTGCCACTCGTGAAATTGGGCGACTGTATGAAACTGAACCCATCCTGCACAATTACGCCCTGTGCTATGCCTTGGGTTTGGTGGATAGCGATCGCCATTCCACCACCGTCCCCGAAGAGCATAGCTACCGCTACTTCTGCCCCGAACAAATACCCAAATATGAGGAACATCTCACCCCACTGAACCAGCAGGGAATCTACATCACGCCAGCCAGAGCCGTTCATCATGCGGCTGTACTCAACACCTGGAAGTATGCCAACAACCACTATCACGTTGAAATGGAAAAAACGCAGAAAAACATTCCTAGCTTTGGCAGAGCAAAGGAAATTGCACCAGAAAGTCAATTTGAGTGCTTCATCATTTCCGAAAAACCTCTCACTTTGCCAAAGTGGGTTCGTTTGGGCAAGTGGATGAGTAAGGCTGAGGTGAGGCTGGAAGAATTGCCAAAACCCAAACAACATCAATCTGGGATGTTTACCTTTCCTTATCCACTCAATCCTTTAGATGTGATGTTTTCTAATCAAGTTATGAGTTACGACACAGTGAATATGCCGCCCGTGAGCCTAATTCGTAACGTGCGGATGAACGGTGAATATTACACCTTTGAAGGCATTAAGGATCTGCAAATTCCGGCTCGAATGCAATATCGATTTAGGAGTTCATAATTGTCCAAATCCTTTTTTGGACTTTTTCTTCTGCCTGGTGGTTCGTTGTGCTAGTAGCTCCGCCGCAAACCCGCCTTGGTCTTGCAGCATCAACCGCTGAATCCGTTTGCGCTGGTATGCTTTGACCTCAGTAGCTAGCGGATGCTCTGGGTCAATTTCGAGATGAGTGATGGATACCACATAGCGTTGTTCGGTCTGTCCTGGTGATACTTCTAACCCACAATTGATGCCGCCAATGTCTCCTGAATATT
>CASBQE010000469.1 GCA_949127665.1 Synechococcales cyanobacterium PMM_0083 | reverse complement strand
TATTTGTTGTTATTCCTTAAAATCTGTGCCACGTGCATTGGCGAATGCGCCTACCTGGCGTTGCGGCAGTGGCCGGATGGGGAATTTTTTAAAAATCCGGCGAATGGCATCGCCTACCTCGGTATCCCATTGAGCAGGAGTGTAGTTTTCGATAGTGCCTACTGCGGCACCACGCCAGACTTGCTGCCCCGTTTTGGCATCCATAAAATCAATAATGATCGTGCCTTCCTGAAAATACATGGGCTGCACACGTTTACACTTGCCAAGCCGCATATCCTCGGGAGTGTTGCAGCTCCACTCCTGCTGAAAGTACACCCGGTTTTCGACGATCACGTGGTAGTGTAAATGAAGATCGGGGGCTACATCGCAGCGCTGGTAGCCATAGCGTTGCATTTGCGCATCGGTCGCGCTGCGGATCTGATCGCCAGCACGGTAGCTAAGGGCATAGGGCACTTGGGCACCCGTTGGTACCTCCTGGCCGTCGAGCCAGTCGTAACTGTAATAGTCCGCGAGGTTGGCCCCGAGCTGCTCTTCGGAATAGACTTTCAGGGAGGTAGAGCAGCCGCCAAAAGCGAACAGTGCCCCAACGAAAATCAGTATTTGGTATGGAAAAACAGGTTTCATTATTATAAAATTTGGCAAAATGTCCACTTTATCAAATTTTTTATACTATTTGACTAAAGCGTACAAGAGAAATGTGGAAGCAGGCGTTTTGTAAATGATCGTTGCACTTTTAGTATATCAAAGATGCAGGGATAGCCAACCCAATGCCGATGATCTGTATCACGACCTGACCTGATCCTGATTAGGTCACTGAAAAAGTGTCGAGGATCAGTTTCTAAAATGACCTGGATCATTGTTTTTATGTAGTCAACCAGTAACTTTTGTAATAAAAATAATCGCCGATGAATAACATTACCTTCCCTTCTTCCGATCCCGATCTTTCGTCCAACCCGCTCTCTGTAGCCGGGCCACTACTGTCCGTTTTTCCGATGCAGGGTGAAATTTTCTTAATGGATGATTGTCCCTGCCTGCCCGTCTGGATAGCCGGAGTAAGCCATCAACACGAAGATGCTCCTCCGGGCTTTCTGGTGTCACACGGCACCGAAGTAGTCTATCAAAGCGCACAAACGCCTGAGGGAGAGCAGCTGCTTCACGCCTGGTATAAAGAGCAGCTGACTAAAATCTCCGCAGAAACGTCTGACTTGCCCGCCGAATACTGGTACGGGTAAGAGTCGCGTTTTCAACGTTTGGGTAACTGGCATTAACAAATAAACGGATATAGATTATCTTGATGTTCATCAAGATAATCTATATCCGTTTGCCAAAATGCATCACAGTTTTATTCCTAAGCAATGGGCACGGCCAGTACCGGCAGATGAGCATGATTGGCCGTGTCTTCCGTGATACTGCCAAACAACAGGTGTGAAAGACCACGCCGTTGATGGGTGCTCATAACGATCATATCGGCTTTTGCCTCGGCAGCGTACTCCAGAATAGCGACTTCTTCATTCAGGCTGGGGCCATACAGATGTAAATACACCTCGCTCAGGCCAGCCGGTTCCACCAATCGTTTCTTTTCCGCCTCAATGCTACCGTTGGTGGCCGCATTCAGGGGATCATTGATATACAGAGTCAGCACCTCGAAGCCAAGTAAATCCTGCCAGGCTTTCACCGCCTTGAACACTCCTTTTTGGTCAGGTTTCAAAGTAGAAGGTACTAATACTCTTTTAATATCCAATTCACGTACGCCCTCGGGTATGACCAGCACCGGGCAATCGGCATGGCGGATCACGCGCTCGGTATTCGAGCCTACCAGTGTCTCTTTCCAGCCGCTGGCCCCCAAAGTACCGATCACGATCAGGTCAATATCTTCATTTTCGGTCACCGTTTTCACCACCATCGTCAGCAGTCCTTCTTCTACTGCCGTTTCGACTTGGAGTTGGCTAAAACGACGCTCATTCAGCAAAACCGCTTTGACGTTTTGCATCCGTTCTTCTGCTTCTTTATCATACACTTCCAGATCAGCCGGGGAGGACGTGTAAGCATATTCGCTCACGGGAATAATGTATGGCGCCATTTCATTTACGTGCAGCAGATAAAGACTGGCATTGGCGCGTACCGCCAACTGTGCAGCCACGCGGAGGGCATTGGTGGAAGCGTCAGAAAAATCAACGGGAACTAGAATTTTTTTCATAGGAATTGCTTTTTTGTAAGGCAAAGTTGGCCTTCCTTAAGTCTTTTGTGTACGGGCGTAACAGCGATTTGTCCCCGATATACATAGAATAAAAGATGGCAAGAGTTCATAAATTTGTTGAGACGAATCAATAAGTTATGAAACATCTAGCCATCATTGCAAAGATAAATGAATTCATCCAGGAACGCCTAATTGGTCAACTTGAGGATTTTACGGAAGAACTAACAGAGGGGGGCTTGTATACGTTTGAGAGTGGTTTGTCGGGGGTTATGGTCGAGTTTTACAACCTTGTTGCGGGGGAGGTTTTAGCGATTTCAGCACAGCGGAGTGTTGGCATCTTGGAAGCAAAAGCGCGGGAGCAACGTCTTGGCAAATTGGAAAGGCGGTCCATGAGTGTGCAGATCAAGACGGGCCATTACGTGCAAGTGGAGGGGCTGTATGCCAAGAAAGTACCGGATGGATTTGCCGGGTCGAGGCATTTGTTGGCCAGCCATTGGAAGATGATAAGCGGTGCTTCCCCGGCGTATTATAGTGCGGTTTGTATGCTTGGGGTATTGAGTCCGTCGTTCGAGGTTGCGGGCAAGATACTTGATTTACAAGGGATTGCCTACAATTTGGACCGACTACGGCAATTGAGCCACCGGGTGGCCAAGCATTGTCAGGGGCGGCAGGCGGAATTGAGCCGGGATGTTGGGGAGAGCCTCAAAGGCTTACGCGTGGTGATTGGCATAGACGGCGGACGGACGCGGATGAGAGAATATAAGGGTAAAAAAAATGCCAAAGGCAATGCCACCTTTGAGACCCCGTGGAGAGAGCCCAAGATGTTTGTTATTGACGTACTGAACGATGAAGGGATCGTCAACCGCCATAAACTTCCGATCTACGGCTGTTTGTTTGGAGATGATGAGTTGATGGCCCTGCTGGCATCGCACCTCCAAGGATTGGACATCAAGCACGCCTTACAGGTGCAGGTCGTGGCAGACGGGGCACCGTGGATATGGAATCGGGTTTTCGATATGTTGGTCAGTCTTGGCGTACAGGCCGAAAAAATAGTGGAAACGGTGGACTACTACCATGCGGTACAATACGTCCACAAAATCGTGCAAGGGCTTCCCCAAAAATTTGCCCGCCAGTCGGCCTGCCTTTTAAAAACCTTTAAACAGTGGCTTTGGGAGGGAAATACAAAGGCAATCGTTGAAAAATGTGGTGAGTTGTTTAAGCGTCCGCGCAAGGAAATAATCACCTACCTAGGGTACCTTGACAAAAACCAAAAAAGAATGCAATACGCTGAATATCAAGACAAAAAACTTATGTGTGGCAGTGGAATCGTCGAATCCGGCATCCGAAGGGTTATCAATTTGAGGTTTAAAAACGCTTCCGCTTTTTGGAAACAATCCAATGTCGAAGGGCTGTACTTCCTACGGGGAATACTGCTCGCATTCCGTTGGAATATCATCATCAACAACCTCATAAAATCATGAATTAAGGGGGACAAATCGCTTCTGCACCC
>CASBQE010000468.1 GCA_949127665.1 Synechococcales cyanobacterium PMM_0083 | reverse complement strand
TTCAGGGCTGCAAAATTTGTTGGACAGTTAGGGTAAGGCTAGGAAAAGTTTCTGATCGAACTTGTTCTGTTCCTTGATATTGCACCTCTTCATACAGCCCTTCCATCAGTCGTAGAACGGTTACTTTTTGCATTACTGGATCAACAATCCAATATTCAGGAATGCCAAATGAAGCATATTCCGCTCGTTTGAAACGGTAATCTCGCTTAATAGATTCTGGGCTGACAATTTCCACTACTAACAGCGCATCAGACTGAATAATTGCTGAAGTATCCAGGCACTCTTGCATCACTTCTAGCGGCACAACGCAGAGATCGGGCAGACGCGATCGCCGAGGAGCCGTCCGCACTCCAACCATCTGCAACGATGCCCAGGGAACTTCTGAGCTACTGATTTCCGCCTCAAAAGTATTGCTAAGGAATCGAATAATCAGAGCATGGCGACCGGTGGGAGGAGTCATTAAAATTAGCGCTCCATCTTCCAATTCATAGCGATCGCTTGTGCCATCGTCATAAGCAATGTACTGTTCAAACGTGAGTTTGGCTGCTGTCGTTGCCATCGCTAGGAGTTATGGTTTGAGGGCTTAATTCAGGTGGCGATCGCTCGCTGTGACTCATTTTGATTATGGTGCATCTTGCCCTAGTCGGAAAAAGCCGCGATCGCCGATGGGCTTACCCTGACACTAAAGCGAAGAGATGGCTGATCTGCCAGAATAGAACAGTTCATCAGCTTCCTATTTCCTGACACAGCAATGCCAACTATTCCCAATGTAGTCCAATCGCTCGATGTACCGTCCTTTCTCGCTACGTTGAGTCAAGCAGCGGCGGCATATTGTGGCGATGGAGAGCGACCTCACGCCCAAGCCGTGATTGCTGCGATGTTGGAAGCCGAGAAAGCTGCAAAGCAGCAGCGATTGGCTTATCCCTTAGAGGCACTGTTGGGAGACTGGCGGCTATGTTTCACAACACTGTCGAAGGTGAATCGGCAATCTCCCCTGACTAGAAAAGGCATTTATGTTCCTAAAATTGCCCAAGCCCAGATTTCCTTTAGCCAAGCTCCGGATATTGAACCGATCAGTTACAGCGGTGAAATTGGCAACCAGATTCAGGTAGGCTCGATCTTGTTTCGGGTTACAGGACCGCTTCACTATCCCGGCAAGAAAAACCTGTTGGTGTTTGACTTTACCCAAGCGCAGTTTTCTGTGTTTGGCAAAACGCTTTACTCTGGTAGCTTTCGCAGCGGTGCTGAAACGATCGCGTTAGCACATCGAGCGATCTCTAAACTGCCCTTTTTCACCTTTTTCCTCGTCACCGAAAACTTTATTGCAGCACGGGGGCGCGGCGGCGGACTTGCCCTATGGGTGAGATCGCCCCAACTAAAAAATCATTAGCGCCCGATCGCTCAACCCGTTTCTTCCTTCGACACTGCTTATCCCGCATCTTTGCCACGGTTTCCAGTTCCAAAGTTTGAGCTTCAATTGCAGAGCATCGGTTTCTGTGCTTTTCGGCTTAAAGTTCTGGGTTGCCATTATTTTTCATCATAAGGGGAATAGTATGGGGCGTTAGTAGTTTTGGTCGGGGGCAGAATCATGATGAATTTAATTCAACCGCTTTTGGAAGCGAACTTGTTTATTCCCCACGGACACTGCTACCTCTGGAAACCACAGCTTGTGGGGCTGCACATTGTCTCAGATACGCTCATTGCCCTTTCCTACTATTCCATTCCATTGACGCTGTTTTATGTGGTTCGCAGACGGCATGATCTGCCGTTCCCCTCGATCTTGCTGCTGTTTAGCGCCTTTATTATTGCCTGCGGCACGACTCACCTGATGGAAATCTGGACGCTGTGGCATCCTACTTACTGGCTGTCAGGTGGCATGAAGCTAATCACGGCGGCGATTTCGGTGACGACAGCGATCGCGCTAGTGCAAATCATTCCGAAAGCGTTGGCATTACCCAGTACAGCCCAACTCAATGCAGCAAATCTGGCGCTACAGGCATCAGAGGCTCGGTTAGCCGGAATTTTGGAGATTGCCGAGGATGCCATTATCTCGATCGCTGCCAATCAACAGATTACCTTGTTTAACCAAGGAGCCGAGCGGATTTTTGGCTACAACGCAGCGGAGGCGATCGGTCAGCCGCTCGATTTGCTGGTGCCCACTCAGATTACGAATGTCCATCATCAACCGGACTTGAGCGGGACTGCTGGAGTGTCTGGAAAGATGGACAATCGTCGCGAAATCTTGGGTCGCCGTAAAGATGGCACAGAGTTTCCGGCGGAAGCTTCGATTTCTAAACTGCAATTGGGCAATGAAGTCATCTTTACGATATTTCTGCGCGACATTACCGAACGCAAACAGGCTGAAGCAGCGTTGAGAGATAGTGAGCGCCGCTTTCGGGCAATCTTTGACACCATGTTCCAATTTGTTGGACTGCTCACCCCCGAAGGTATTCTCCTGGAAGCCAATCAAACTGCCTTAGAATTTGCTGGCTTAATGCCTGAAGACGTGATCAATCGTCCCTTTTGGGAAGCCCCTTGGTGGACAATTTCGGCGGCGACTCAGGCACAACTCAAAGCCGCGATCGCCCAGGCAGCAACTGGGCAATTCATCCGTTATGAAGTAGAGGTGTTGGGTGTTGGAGAAAGGGTGATCCCGATCGACTTTTCATTGAAACCCATTCAGGATGAGACGGGTCAGGTGGTGCTGCTGATTCCTGAAGGACGGGATATTAGCAAAGCGAAGCGCGACGAAATCGTTCGCAAACAGGCTGAAAAGCAATTGGAACTGCAAGCCGTCATCACTCGAAACATGGCTGAGGGCGTTTGCATGGTCAAGTCGGCTGACGACACCATTGTTTATACCAATCCCAAATTTGAGCGGATGTTTGGGTACGACGCTGATGAGTTGATCGGTCAGCACGTTGCGATCGTGAATTACCCAGACGCAGAAAACACCCCCATAGCGACTCATCAAGCCATTGCCACGACCATTCTTCAGCAGGGTGAAGCACCTTATGAAGTCTACAACGTCAAAAAGGATGGGACTCCTTTTTGGGGGCAAGGCACCGCTTCCTTGTTTGAACATCCTACCTATGGCACTGTCTTAGTCGCTGTACATCAGGATGTGACAGAGCGGAAGCAGGCAGAAGCGGACATTCAGGCATCTCTGAAAGAAAAAGAAGTGCTGCTGAAAGAAATTCACCACCGAGTCAAAAATAACCTGGGTGTGGTGGATGGGTTGCTGCAAATGCAGGCGCGGCGATCGCAAAACCCAGAGGTGATCGAAACGCTTAAAGAAAGCCATAATCGGATTGCCTCGATCGCCTTAGTCCACGAAAAACTCTATAGCTCGGAGGATCTGGCAAAGATCAATATTGCTCACTATATTGCCGATCTCACCGCCCACCTATTCGACTCTTACAACATTCATGCCAATCAGGTCAAGCTAATGACTCACATCAATGCCATTCCACTGGCGATCGATACCGCGATTCCCTGCGGCTTAATCATCAATGAGCTAGTGTCGAACGCCCTAAAATATGCCTTCTCAAACGGGCAAGTGGGTGAAATTCAAGTGACCCTTGATGAACAGCAAGACCAGTCTCTCTGCCTGATTGTGCAAGATAATGGAGTAGGATTCCCTCAAGATTTTGACCTGAAGCAAACCACCACCCTGGGGATGTCGTTGATTCAAGGGTTAGTGAAGCAGCTTCAGGGCAGCTTGGCGATTCACAGCCAATCAGGCACAACCGTTACAATTACGTTTCCCAGAGGAGAATGATGAGAGTATCAGACACCGCCCAAGTAAGCTTCCCTCCCTCGGAAACAATTCAAATCCTGATTGTGGAGGATGAGTATATCATTGCTGCCAATTTGCAGGAAAATCTGGAGGCGCTGGGCTATGACGTTTTAGGCATCGCCAGTTCTGCAACCGAGGCGATTGCCACAGCAGGGGCATTACGCCCGGACTTGGTGCTGATGGATATCCGGCTTCAGGGTGAGATCGATGGGGTTGAGGCGGCAGACCAAATCTGGACTCAACTACAAATTCCGGTTATTTATATCACCGGGAATTCTGACAAAATCACTTTAGATCGAGCAAAGGTTACCTGTCCTTTTGGCTATATCCTCAAGCCAGCGAAGAGTAAGGAACTGTATATGGCGATCGAAACGGCTCTCAGTCGCTATGAACGAGAGCAACTGTTGGCGACGGTTCTCAGAAGCATTGGGGACGGCATGATTGTGACGAATTCTCAAGGGTGCATTCTGTTTCTGAACCGCTCTGCCGAGTTGCTCACGGGCTGGCAGCAAGCAGATGCGCGGGGTCGGGAATTAACCGAGGTGTTTAATGTGGTGTATGAAGAGAGCCGTCTGCCGATCGGCAATGTGGCGGTCACGGCTATCCAGCAAAACGCGATCGTGTTTCTCGACGTTCCCATGCTGCTGACCACGCGAGCCGGGATGGTTCTGCCCATTACGGATAGTGTTGCCCCGATTCAAAACCAAAAGGGCTTGATCACTGGAGCCGTCTTGATTTTTCGAGATGATACCCAACGTCGCCTTCAGGAAGACCACAACCGGGCGCTTGAACGCACCCAAATATTGGAGGGTCAGAAGCAAGAATTAGAACGATTAAACTATCTCAAGGATGATTTTCTGAGTACGGTGTCCCATGAGTTGCGATCGCCCTTAACCAATATCAAAATGGCAATTAAGATGTTGGAACTGACCCTTAATCAACAGGCAGGGCTGGATGCCGCCAACAAGCTCGATCGCATCACCCGCTATATCAACGTGTTGCGTGATCAGTGCGATCGGGAATTGAGCCTGGTCAACGATTTACTGGAGCTACAGCAGCTTGAGGCAGGAGAACAGCCCCTAGAGCGGGTTTCCATTGATCTCAACGAATGGATTGTGCAAGCAGTCGAGATTTTTCAGGAACGCGCCCATAGTCGTGAACAGCAGTTGCAAGTGCTGGTTCCGCCTGATCTGCTCGTGATCGTTTCAGACTTGGGAATTTTGACGCGCATCTTCACGGAACTATTGACGAATGCCTGCAAATATACGCCTCCCGGTGAAGCAATTACGGTGACGGTTCGCGTTCAACCGGAAAACCATATTCAACTCATCGTTTGCAATTCTGGAGTCGAAATCCCGGCGGATCAACTGACCCACATTTTTGATAAGTTCTACCGGATTCCCACGAGCGATCGCTGGCAGCAAGGCGGAACGGGCTTGGGGTTGGCACTGGTTAAGCGATCGGTGACTTACCTGGGCGGTTCGATTTGGGCTGAAAGCAGTGCTGGACAAACCTGCTTCATCGTTGAACTGCCCATCTCGTCAACCCCATAAATCAATATCAGCAGGCACCTGATTAATGGATCAGGCAATAGGTGAAAATAGAGCGATCGCCCCTCCACAAAAACTCGCGATCGCATTGATGAGTGAGCAGGGGCGATCGCCTTTCAACTATCCAATTTCGGCTCATCCAATGGTTTCAACATCCGCCAAATCTCAGCATCAATTTGTCCAAGATAGTCGGCTTCCAGTTCACCGATTTTGCGGACAATTCGTTTGGGGTCGATCGCCCGTAATTGAAACACCATTGCGATCGAAGTTAAGGTAAGTCCATTGGTTTCTGAAGGTTCAAGTTTAACGGTGAATGGAAATCGCTTTGCTCCCAGCGAAGACGTAACCGGAATCACCATCAACATGGGAGAAATTGCGATATCAGTTTGCACTGCGATCGCCGGACGAGTTCCCTTTTCCTCACGCTGATCAGAGTCCGGCAACCGGATCAACAACATATCTCCCCGTGCCATTCTATGGTTCCTGATGAGTGAGCAGAGCTTCCATCTTTAGCCAATCCTCATCACTGGCAGCTTCCCAAGCTACAAATTCATCTGCCAAATCTGGCTCAATCTTTGTATCGAGCGATTGAGCCAGAAGCGTCACAATTTCCCTGCCAATGGAACATCCATGCACTTTTGCCCGGTGCTCGATCGCTTGATATAACTCGTCCGGCAAGACTACTTGAGTGCTGCGGCTCTGGTTGGTATTCATCAGAATTTCAAACTCTAAAGTCATTTTCATTATGGCGTATCCTAAATTGAATGAAATTGAAAGAAAAGGATGGTATTGAAGGGTGAAGCAGCGATCGCACCCCGCACCCCGCACCCCACACTTTTTCAACTGTATTTGCCCTAGCCCCCGTACCTGTACCTGGACAAATGAGATGAAATTCGGCACGATGACGATCTACTTATCTATCGTGCTAACTCGCGATCGCATTACCTGTGAACCCAGCCAAAAAAACCGTTCTGCTCCTTGCCCTGTGTCAGGCGATCGCCATGACGGGCAGCATCGTCTTGTTTACCACGGCGGCGTTGATTGGTTCAACCCTTGCCACCGATAAATCCCTGGCGACTCTGCCGCTGGCGATTTTGCAATTGGCAACCATGCTCACCACGATTCCGGCGGCATTCATTTTGCAACAGTGGGGACGCAAGCTCGGCTTTATGATTGGCGTGTGTGTCGGGCTGATGGGTTCAAGTGTGGCAGTCTACGCCATTTTTGCAAGCAGTTTCGTCTTGTTTTGCGGAGCAACTTTGCTCTATGGCATCTGCAATGGTTTTGTCGGCTATTACCGCTTCACGGCGGCGGATGTGGCAAGTGAAGCTTTTCGCAGTCAAGCTATTTCCTTTGTGATCGCAGGAGGCATTCTCGCGGCGCTGATTGGATCTCCCCTGGCAATCTGGACGAAAGACTGGTTGCCTGTCACCTTTGCTGGTGGATTTGTGGCGATCGCCCTGCTGCAAATGTTGACCCTATTGATCTTAAGCCAGATTGATTTGCCGCCCGTCTCATCCCAGAAACAGCAGGATGTGGGACGCAGTTTAGGCGCGATCGCCCAGCAGCCCGTATTCATTGTGGCGGTGTTGGGCAGCATGATCGGCTATGGCGTGATGGCACTGCTGATGACGGCAACCCCGTTGACTATGGTTGCCGATCACCATTCTTTTGCCACGGCTGCTTCGGTGCTTCAGTGGCACGTCTTGGGAATGTTTACGCCATCGTTGTTTACAGGGTATTTGATTGCTCGATTCGGCGTGTTGACGATTATTTTGACGGGCATTTTGCTCAACGGGCTATGCGTTGCCATCAATCTCGCCGGAACCAGTGCGCCTCACTTTTTTGCAGCCCTGTTGCTGCTGGGCATTGGCTGGAACTTTATGTTTATTGGCTCTACGACGCTGCTCACGGAAGCCTACGCCCCCGCTGAACGGGCAAAGACTCAGGCAACCCACGATTTTCTCATGTCCAGTTTTGTGGCGTTCAGCACGTTTTTATCAGGCAGGCTGCTGAATGAGTGGGGTTGGGCGATCGTCAACTATACCGGGCTGGCTTTGATTAGCATTGCCGCGATCGCCTTGCTGTATTTGCGGCAACAGCGGAACGAAATGATACCTCC
>CASBQE010000467.1 GCA_949127665.1 Synechococcales cyanobacterium PMM_0083 | reverse complement strand
TTCGTAGACAGGGCATATGATCAGCTAAGTCGCCTAACAACGATCAAGCTCAACGGTTCTGCTACCGCAGCTGCAACATATGGATATGATCAGCTTTCCAGGCGAGCGAGCTTGGCTCTGAGTTCTGGTTCTTCTGTTGCTTACGGCTTCCAACTTAATGACGATCTGACGACGCTGACACACAACTTTGTTGGTTCAAGCTTGGTGCTCACCGATGCCTTCAACAAAGTGCACCAGATGACCAGTCAGAACTTCTCTGATTCTACTTATTCGGTGCACCCAAGTCCGGCTGGCACCAAGGCCTACACGGCAGCTAATAATATCAACGAGTATCCGCAGGTTGGCGCGGCTGTTTACTCCTACAATGCAAACGGCTGTCTGACTGGAGACGGCACTTGGACTCACGGCTATGACACAGAAAATCATCTCCTGACGTCTAGCAAAACTGGCACTAGCCTTGCTTTCGTCTACGATCCATTCCACAGACAAGCGCAAAAAGCAATCACATCAGGTACTGCGAAAACGCGCTACATTTATTCCGGCTGGCAGCGAATTGCTGATTACAATGGAGTTTCTGGCGCGTTGCAAAATCGCTATGTTTATGGAATCAACATGGACGAACCACTGATTCAAGTTACCAGTGCCGGTGTTTTGACCTTCCTGCATGCGAACCATCAGGGTTCAATCATCGCGAAAACGAGTGCCACTGGCACCGTTAGTAACAAGTACAAGTATGGCTTGTTTGGTGAGACCGCTTCCCTTTCGGGAACAACCTTTGGCTTCAATGGCCAGCGTTTCGACTCTGAAAGTAGCTTGTACTATTACAAGCGCCGGTTTTATAGTCCTGCGATAGGGCGTTTTCTCCAGCCCGACCCGATTGGCTATGACCTAAAGACTTCAGAAAATTGCGGATGTAGTTGCACAATCAGCTGTAGTGGAGCCGATCCAAGTCAGCTCAATCTGTACACGTATGTCAATAATGACCCGCTCAACATGATTGACACCAATGGCAAAGAAGCAATAACGGCCACGACACTAGTGCTCGGAGGAGCTGGAGCTGCGACAGCACCAGGCTGGTTGGTTGTAGCAATGGCAGGCATCGGGATAGGTGCGCTAATAATCAAATTGAAGCAAATCATCGAAACCCATGGCCGATTGGCGGGACGAGGGAAATGCAGCTTTGATGCGGAAGAGGCCGTGCAGAAAGCGAAGGATAAGAAATACAAAAAATGCATGAAGAAAAACCTTTCTGATGCAGATCATGCTGCCGCAGAAGCGGAATATGACATGGAAGTGGCCGCTGCTCTACGAAACTATGAGGCTTGCCTTACCTCAAACTTGTCTGCACAAGAAATTGAAGACTTGCTCAACGGCAACTAAAAAGAATCGATCAGATTAACTCTGTTGGGAGTTCCACGCAGGAACTCCCAACTTTTTTTCATTGTTGATTCAAAAATCTCCGCGCGCTTAAAATTAGCTGAACGTTAAATCGTCAAAGACAATACGGTTTACGGTACGTTGGTTTGCAAATTTGGTATTCGATTTCTCATTTTGCAGTATGAACCGTCCAAGTTTTTCGGCGTTATATTCGTGTCGATTTTCAACAGCACGCACCAAATGCGATTTGTTTCCGATCCAAATATACTCAACCAGAGCTAGCGTACTTGGTTCAACCACTAACTTAGAGCAAGATTCAGAGGTTGACTGGTCATTATCGTCAACGATTGAAGCTTGCAAAATTTGAAAAATGTTGCGACCTTGTCTTGCAATTTGAGGCATTAAAAGGTTTTGAAGCAATCTCACGCAGTTTTTCGCTATCTCCTGGTTTTGAACATCTATAGGCTTACCATCAAAATCTTCACCCTCTAGACGACGCCACAATTTGCTATCTTTAAAATAGCTGTCGGAATAATTTAGTATGGTGAATTTAAAGTGATTACTGACTCGCGCAAAAGAACATTGAAATCTTAACTCCTGATTCAAATTTTTATCGCCTGTCTCAACATCGCTCGTAGCAACACCGCTAGTTTCTAGGGTTTGAAACTGTGCATATTTTTGTTTTGCCAATGCCAATAGTGCCAAAGATGTGCTCACATGAACCGCCTTGTACGTGACTTATACTATTGCTGAAGTGCAAACAATTTTTTTCATCTTTTGACCAATTTATGGACTCGGCGATGTAGGCATTGTACAGACTTAGCCTAGGAGGGCTACTTCACCTCCTTGCTTTTTCTTTCAAAAATTTTCATAGCAGACCGGTCTATTTAAAAATCAATTTTTCCGCAAAAGGTTTGCTATTTGAAGGAGCAAGAGAGCAAGCAGCAGTGAAGTACATTGCTGCATTTGTTCCGCCCATGCTCTCTTGCTTCAATTTTAATTCAATTGGGCGTATCACACTCGGATTGCCGCGAGCTTTTGATTGCCCACTCCGACCTCTTACATGATACTACATTTTTTTGGCACCACTAGTGGTGTTCACGGCAAGCTAAATGCATAAATGGCGACAAAAGCTAGACCGATAAATTTATTTCCCGCACTTCTTTGCTTTTGCAATTTTGTTACGTCTTTTGCCGTTCTGGTGTGGTCCATTTAGCAAGCAGTTGCTCATATTGACTTTGCAATGTTTCAGCCTTTCCTTTCAGTTCTGCTGCATCTTTAATTGCTTCATCTCTTTCTGATTTTTGTTTTTCTAGCTCGCTGTACAAGCGCTCTAGCTCAGCCTTCTGGCTTTCTTCCTGTCGTCTTAATTCAGTCGCTGTTGCTTTTTGCGCGGCGCTATCTGCTTCCAGCTTTGCAATTTCCGCCTGTTGATCGGCGACTTGCTTTTTAAAGGCTTTGATATCCAGCGCATCTTGGTCACTTTCTTTTTCTAGCTTTTCTATCGCTTCAAGGGCACCATGAAATTGTTTAAGGGCGGCTTGCACTTCTTCCGCTGTTTTTTCTTTTACTACCTGTACTTCCCGAGCAGCTTCCTGTGCAGCTTCCCGCCATGCAACATCGAAGGCTCTTTTTACTGATTCCGGCATTTCATTATTTGTGGTGCTAATTTTTGCCGGTTTGGAAACCTTCCAATTTTCTAGATACTTGTAAATCGTCGTCAGGCTTCCTCGGCCCAGGGCGTTCAGAAGTGCCAGCGCGGTCACTTCTTTTCCTTCTGCTTCTAGCCTGTTTGCGGTCTCAAATAGTTCGTCCGGGTCTATTGCCTGCGATCTGCTCATTTCCTGCTCCTTTTTCACACTGTCTTTTTATTTTAGCATGTTTTTTATTATTATGATTATTACTATTATTATCATTATTATTACTAAAATGCACAGCAAAAAGCCGC
>CASBQE010000466.1 GCA_949127665.1 Synechococcales cyanobacterium PMM_0083 | reverse complement strand
TGGTAAAATCGATACTCAAACCATTGAGCGCAAACATTTGACCTTACGCACCAGAATTAAGCGACTGGCTCGCAAAACGATTTGCTTTTCCAAATCAACCTGGTTGCATGATGTGGTCATCGGACTTGCCCAAAACTGGAAACCAGTCTGTCTGCTTGCTGCTGTCTGTTCAGGCGGTGCAACAGTGACAGCAAAAATGCAAACGGCTGAACAACTCACTGAGGCACGTGAATGTGTAGGGCAACTGAAGGCACTCAGGGTTGAGACGATGATTCCTACCTATGATGTGGAGCAGGTTAGCGAAAAATATCAGCAGATCCTCTCAGAATTCTCAACAATTGATTGTTAATCCGCCTCCAAGAAATCATGGCGTATCACGAATCTGTCGATGCCTACATCTTCAATCCTCATACTTACAGTTTGGAAGAAGGCGGCAGAAAAACCGTGGACATTCAGCATTTAAACTTTAAGGAAAGGGTCGATCCGGCAGGGTTGCTCAATCCCCGCAAGATGAAAGCATGGCTCGAAAGGCGTAGCTAGGATTCCCTTATCCAGTCCAAGTAGGGTGGGCAATGCCCACCCCCATCTAGTTGAATGACTACACAGATGCCCTACGGCGCTTGAAATAAGCTAGACCGCTTCCAGCAAGAGCAATTCCTAGCATTGTGGTGGGTTCGGGTACGGCTTCTGAAGGCGGTGTGGGCACAGTGTCCACTGGCGGTGTGGGCACGTTGTCCACTGGTGGTATTGCCAGTTCGAGACCGAGTTTCTGTTCAATCGCCCGACCAAAATCCTCAAACCCATCAGCCGCAAGCACAAATGAACCTGTCCCGCCTTGAACATTTTGTTCATACCAAGACTTTAAGAAGCTGGAATTACCCACCGAAATGGCGACCCCATTAATATTGTCCACACCTGCTGCTAGAGCATTGTTTCTAGCAGCACTCGTCGAAACACCGTCATTCGCTGCGCCATCACCTGAAACATCAATCACCCAGCGTTGCCCCTCATACTCATTGGTGCTGAATAGGGGGGTAGCAAATTGAATGGCAGAACCGGGTGCCGTATTACTGGCAAAAGGTCTGATAAGGGTGCCAATGGTGTTAGCAAATTGAACAGCACTCGCTTGACTATTCAGCAATGTCCAGGGAATCGATTGCTTTTGCTGTCCTGCGCTTGACCATTCAATGAAATTAACCGCCACAGCCCCAAAGCCGCCCGCACCGAATTTGGAGGACAGGTTGGTGAATGCTTGCTTGTAACCACCAGTTTGCAGGGCGTATTCCTGAGAGCTGATGCTGCCGGAGACATCAACCAAGAGCGATAGCTCTAGATTGACAGGGGTGAGAGTTTGCGCGGATGCTGGCATTGCGATCGCAGCGATCGCAATGGTGACGGCGATCGCTCCAAAGAATTTAATGTTCATAAGTAATTTAGTGCGTGATAAATGAATTAAGATACCCAACCATGCGTATCCATAAGCAGCACTGGAAAGACTCTAACAGCGTTCTATGTGCTTTTACTGATCCAATCAAAAACACGAGTATATTTATTCAAAAAATATTAATGCTTCTATAAAAATTTATATAAACCTAATGGAGTGTTTAATACCAGGTAATGCCTAGAGTGACTTGAAAGCTATTATGCGAGGGCATTTTTCCTATTATTTAGATACTCGCTTAATCGATTAATGTACCTTTGTAGCTTCATCGTAAATTTATATTTGCTACGTTAGTATCCGTAATGTTCTGGAAGCACTCTGGATGCTCAAATGGCAGAGTCTGGTTGATTAATTCGGTTTCTGCTTAAGCGTTACTAAGATGGGATTGCTGTTTCTCAACACAGCTTTAGCGATTAAGGAGCGCAGCAAATCGCTAAAGCTGTTTCATTTACACTGTGCCGCTGTCTAAAAGATGTGCCTCGCTTGGATCTTATGGTATGCTCATCCGAGCAATGATTTATTTTTGGGACAGTTTGCCTTGCTTCAAATAGGTAGATGATTTCCTGGATTTAACCCCTTATTTATCTCGCTAATCGGAGACTCGTTATGTCTGTTTACGTCGGCAATTTGTCCTTTCAAGTCACCGAAGAAAATATTAAAGAAACTTTCTCGGAGCATGGAAAGGTGATAAGCGTGCAGTTACCCAAAGATCGAGAAACAGGGCGTATGCGCGGTTTTGCATTTGTAGAAATGTCTTCTGATGCTGAGGAAACGGCAATAATCGAAGCGTTGGATGGCGCAGAGTGGATGGGGCGCGCCTTGAAGGTAAACAAGGCGAAGCCACGGGAAGATCGTCCCGCAGGTGGAAGAGATAGCTTTGGTGGTCGCGATCGCCGATACTAACCGAGCGATGATCACCAGCAATGGGGTAACTTCTATAAGTTAAAGATTTCAGCTTTGAAGCGGTTCTGGTTCAACCTCTCATCTGTTTTTATTGCAAAAAATGCTCTGCTGTTGGGCAGATCAAAGGGCTGAAACGATGAAAGTCCATTTGCGTTGCGGAGTCCATTTCAGTTCATTTGCCTAGTTTAATTTCACTTTCAAAGAGGTAGCAGCATGACTCAAGTGGTTGTGGGGGAGAACGAAGGGCTTGAGTCGGCACTCCGTCGTTTCAAACGCCAAGTTGCAAAAGCGGGTATTTTTCAAGATATGCGAAAAAATCGCCATTTTGAAACACCGATCGAAAAGGAGAAACGTAAGGAGATCGCCCGTCGGAGAAAGCAATTTCGCCGTTTTACCTAATCTTTGTTGGTAAGTGTGCCGTCTGAATCATCCAGATAGCTGATGTCTACGGGTCTTTCGCCATCGCCGAGTGATGGTTTGGTGCAACAGTTTTATACTCGCCTAGATTTGCAGATATTCCTTGGAAGCAACTTTTACAAACTCACTTTTACAAACTCACTTTAAAGATTTTGAACGCGATCGCACATTAAGCGGCACTTTCTGGAAAATCATCGGCTGTTCACATAGCGCATGAATACTTAACACTCCACGATAAAATGGGAGAGTACTTGTGGGTATGGATTTAAAACTCCGAGTTTAGATCGGACTCCATCACAAAAGTTTTTGGCTAGACTCTAAAATTTCACCATCTTTTGTTGAGATGGGTCGCATATCGTCATGAAACATACATTATCCGTTTTAGTTGAAGATGAAGCAGGCGTGTTAACTCGGATTGCCGGTCTATTTGCGCGGCGCGGATTTAACATCGAAAGCTTGGCAGTGGGACCCGCCGAGCAACTGGGCATTTCTCGGATCACGATGGTAGTTCCGGGAGACGACCAAATTATTGAACAACTGACCAAGCAACTTTACAAGCTGATCAATGTGCTTAAAGTGCAAGACATCACTGAAGTTCCCTGTGTGGAGCGGGAACTGATGCTGATGAAGGTGAATGCTAGCAGCGCTAACCGTTCTGAAGTGCTTGAACTAGCGCAAATTTTTCGGGCGCGGGTAGTGGATGTTGCTGAAGACTCACTAACGCTGGAGGTGGTGGGCGATCCGGGTAAAATGGTGGCGATCGTTCAGGTGCTAAACAAGTTTGGGCTGCGAGAAATTGCTCGGACTGGCAAAGTCGCTCTGACGCGAGAGTCGGGTGTGAATACCGAATTTTTGAAGTCGCTAGAGTCGAAGGTGGAAGGCTTGGGCGCTAGAGGGTAGCTTTGTTAGGGAACACCTAAATTTTAACCGCGATCGCCAAAACTCCTATATTCTAAAAGGCATATTTAGGTTGTTAAGTTTCAGCACGCTATGTTGTCACATATTGTTCGCCCAATGGTTCAAACTCAAGTTCGACTGCTGGCAAATAGCCGCGCAACTCGTTCGGTGCTGATTTCAACCGTGGCTCAATGGCTCAGTTTTTTAGGCGTTCATGCGCAAGTTGAGCAACTGAAAACAGCGAATGGTAAAATTCATCTTTGTCTCACAGTAGATAAACCCGACGCTTGCGATCACAACGATTGGCAAAAAATTGTCAGCAACTTGGGTAGCTGCACGTCAGATTACAGTTCATCTCTCGATACTGCTCAACTTACAACCCATCAGCAAAGTACTCTCCAGCGCTTGCTTGCCTGCTTAATTCAGGTTGGCAGTCCAGGACAGCCGATCATATGGGAACAGTTGCAGCCTCAGTTAGAGGCAATTGGCTTTGATGAAACCACTTTGCTAGGGGTGCGATCGGCGTTGAAAGTGCCCCAATCGCTAGATGATTTAGTGGATGGGTTGGATGCGGATGTTGCCGCGATCGCCCTTCCCAAAGCAGTCAGTCTTGCCATGATGGATCGACAGGTGAATCAATCCGAAGATCAAGCATTGGCGGCATTACTCAAGGCAATGAACCACGAAAACGCCTGTTGAGTTCACCGAACAAAAACCATGCCATTGCTTTATTGAACGAATCGTAGCCTGTAGCGATAGAGCGCAACGGGGCGATCGCCTGCCACAAATGCTTTGGGGTGGGGCGGATTGAGATAAACCGCCGTAAATTGATCGGCGCTCACAGTGCCATCAGGCTGATGAGTGTAAGCTGTGGTCGTTTCCACCTGATTTTTGTAAGGTTTTTCGGGCGCTTGAAAAAACTGCTGAAATAGCTCTGAGGCAATGAAATGCTCCGGATCAGGTTGTTCGACGCTGCGCCCAATGGCAAAGGAAAACAACTTTCGGTTATCCCGAAATTTTGTGGTCATGCGATTGGGGTCGCCTGAATCTACCCAAACGCGAAACACGCGATCGCCCAAATAAGCTTTGGCTAGGCTCAATCCATTGAACGCGCGATCGGACACCACTAGCGCTTTCGTGAGAGATTTGATCGGCAGAGACAGGAATGGAACAATCGCTTTATTGCGTTCCAAAATGTTATTCGGCACAAACCGCACCTGGCAAATCACGGGCATGTTCAAAAAATCTCGATTGCCCTCAAATCCTGGAGTGGTCACTTCCGGTGCCAGCGGCGCAACCATATCGACTAAGGTGCTGGTCATTGTCCAGGTGCCCACCATCCAATCTGGGTAGATTAAATCACCTTTAACGGTTTGCACAGCGGGTTTGTCGTTCCACTCAGGAAAGGCAGCAATACGCTCGGTCAAGTTGCCCGCCAGCACTGTGGAGGGTGAACAGAGGTAGCCAATTAGCACCAGTGGAAGTAAATAATAAGTAAGCGTAAACAGGGTGCGAAAACTTGAGGAAGGGAATTTCATCAGGCGTGTTTAAAGGGCAAAAAATCTTAAAGGGCAAATCAATCGGGCGCACAACTTTCGTCTCGCTTGCGCGATCGCAGTCCCTACCTTCACCTTTATTATTCCTTACTCATTCCTTGCTTCCCTGACTTGACCCAAAATCGTGGATTCGTTATGAAACGGCATACTGCCCTTAAAAATACTTTCTTCTAAAACGACGCGATCGCGCCCTTCAGCTTTTGCCCGATAGAGTGCCCGATCTGCTGCTGTGAGTAGGTGAATCGACGAGACATCGGCAAGGGGAGTGATCACCGCAACGCCAATGCTAATCGTGACGAAGGGATTGACTAACGATCCTTGATGAGGAATTTTTAAGTCTGCGATCGCGAGTTGAATATCCTTCGCAACTTTTAACGCGCCCTCGGTGGGGGTGTTTGGCAAAATAACTACAAATTCCTCCCCTCCATATCGGGCAACCAAATCTCCCGGACGTTTGGTTGCCATTGCGATCGCGCCTGCAATTTGGCGTAAGCATTCATCGCCAGCCTGGTGACCGTAGGCATCGTTAAACGGCTTAAAACAGTCCACGTCGCACAGTATCAACGCGAGGGGTTGTTGATCCCGTGCCAATCTGCGCCATTCGTAGGCTAAACAATTATCAAACCCGCGACGGTTTGCCACTTGCGTTAATCCATCCAGATGGGCGAGTCGCTGTAGTTCTTGGTTGGCGAGTTGCAGAGCAGTTTCAGCAGCACAGCGATCGCGCACCTCTTGTCGCAGTCGTTCATTTTGCTGTTCGAGTTGCTGCTGTAACCGTCGCAAAGACAAATGCAGTTCAACACGGGCAGCCACTTCGGTACTATTGAACGGTTTTGTGATGTAGTCTACTCCGCCTAACTGGAATGCTTTGAGCTTGTCTGGCAGTTCATCTAAAGCGCTGATAAAAATAATGGGAATATCTTTGGTAGCGGGGTTTGTTTTGAGTTTTTCGCAGACCTCATAGCCATCCATATGAGGCATACAAACATCTAATAAAATCAAATCGGGCAAAGTAGATTCTGCCAGTGCCAAAGCAGTCTCGCCATTTGAGGCTGATTGAATGTTAAACCTCCTGCGGCTTAACATTCTGCGAAGCAAGCCTACATTGTCGGATACATCGTCCACAATTAAGACGTTGCTCCGATTCGGGTTTGTCTGCTGGTTGTCCATTAACTATGCCCTGCTCAAAAAATTGATGCTCACTTAGGATCACGGATTAAATAACATCGACAGCGCCCCTACCAAACCTCGGATTTATTTAATTTCCATTCCTTAGGAGGAATTAGTTAGAAAAAATAAATCGTCAATGGAATTGAAAACCGAATGGTCTCTCTTATTTTTTATAAGGTGATTTTAATCTTTAATTCTGAGGCTTAATTTAGTATTCCCGCCACAGATAATATGGTACACAAATCGCCATAATGACAGTCAAGTTACGATGAATGGCGGAAATCTATTAGCAAATGCCGTAGATTTTTACGCCACTCGCCATTTCTTACGGTTGCCAAATGCCTCACCCTTTAATTCTGACTAACGCTCGTATTCTAGGCTACGTTGGGTTACAACAACTGACGATTCAGGATGAAGTTATTACCTCGCTGCAACTACAGCCCAGTTCTACTACCTCTAATATGCCCGTTTTGGATCTGCTGGGCGACTGGCTTTCGCTGGGTGGGATTGATCTGCAAATTAATGGGGCGTTGGGGCTGGCTTTTCCTGACTTGAATTCTGATACTGCAAGCAAGCTAAAAGCGATTAGTCAGTTTCTGAGGCAGCAAGGTGTCGATGGCTACTTGCCAACTCTGGTCACAACCTCTCTAGAAAATATTCAGCGATCGCTCTCCATCCTTGCAAATCCTAATTCCCACATTTTAGGCGTTCACCTAGAGGGTCCTTTTCTCAATCCGGCGAAACGAGGCGCTCACCCCGCAGAGCATCTGCTGCCGCTGACGTTGGATAGCGTGAAACGGGTGCTAGGCGACTATGCCAGCGTGGTGAAAGTGATGACATTGGCTCCTGAACTGGATGAAACAGGCGAGGTGATTCCTTATGTGCGATCGCTGGGCATCACCGTCAGCTTGGGGCATTCTTTGGCAACGGCGGCTCAAGCTCAACACGCCTTCGATCAGGGCGCGACGATGGTAACTCATGCCTTTAATGCAATGCCGCCCTTGCACCATCGAGAACCGGGTTTGCTGGGAGCCGCGATCGCCCATCCTCAAGTGCAGTGCGGCTTGATTGCCGATGGACAGCACGTTTCACCGATCGTAATGGAGATTTTGCTGCGATCGTCTCAGTACGAGCAGGGAGTCTTCTTGGTCAGCGATGCCTTGTCGCCGCTGGGATTGCCCGACGGCATTTATCCCTGGGATACTCGCCAAATTGAAGTAATCAACGGCACGGCGCGATTATTGGATGGCACCCTTTCTGGCACAACCTTACCGTTGTTGGTGGGTGTTCAAAACCTGGTGAAGTGGGGCATTTGCGATGTAGAGCAAGCGATCGCCCTCGCTACAGTTGCTCCCCGACGGGCGATCGGTCTACCTACTGATTATGTGGGACAACCTGCTCACCTACTCCGCTGGCATCAATCCGAATCGGGAGAACTGCAATGGGAAAGGTTAAAGAGTTTTGAATTTCAAGATACAAGGGTGTAGCTTGCTTCCGGCAGGGTGGGCAATCGGGAAAGTCGCACTTTCAATTGCAAAGTCTTATTGCTCTATTACCCGATTCCTAGAAAAAATTGCGGTTTGGTAAGGCTAGCTCTGTTATAATTTGCTCCGTTGTACAGTCGGGACAGCATCATTGAGCCAGTCTATCAACATTCCTAAAGTCGATGATTTTCTGCAAGAATTAGCCACAATTCAGCAGACGGGATCTAAGCGGATAGCGCTACTAGGTTCCCGTCATGTGCCGATTACTCATCAGAAATTAATTGAGATTATGAGTTATGCCCTTGTTCTAGAGGGCAATCGGTTAATTACGTCCGGAGCAACCGGAGCAAATCTTGCAGCAATTCGCGGTGCCATGCGTGCCGATCCTTCATTACTAACGGTGATCCTGCCTCAGAGCCTCAGTCGCCAGCCGCGAGAATCTCGTGATCAGCTTGAGCAAGTCATGCATTTAGTGGAAAACCCGGACAATGACAACATGGCTCTAGGAGAAGCCAGTGCTTTGTGCAATCAGGAAATTATCTCGCGGTGTCAGCAGTTAATTTGTTTTGCCTTTCACGACAGCGCTACTTTGCTCAAAACTTGCCAAGATGCGGAAGATCAGCGCAAAATCGTGACGCTGTTTTATTTCGATTAATGAGGTGGGTTGCAGCAAGCAACTTAACGAGAGGTGATGCCGACTGGGTGCTGATCAAGCACAGGGTAAGCATTCTCGCTTTGTGAATAAGCACCCTGCGATCGCTCATTTCCAATCGGGTAACTGATCCTGCAGGAACAATAGTTGGATAATGTAAGGCTGTCCTAGCGCTCGTGAAATTACTGTTGGAATAGTTTCAAGCCGATCCACGCAGGTGAAGCATTGCTCTAGAGTTT